>JBDLIZ010000385.1:0-5661 GCA_039714615.1 Pseudomonadota bacterium
CTCCATCGCTGGGGACAGATCGATGAGGCGCAGGCAACAACACTTCTAGCACTACGTTGGCGCATCGTCACCTGGCTCGTGTTGATCGAACTGGTATTGGGCCAGAACCTCCTTGGTCAGGTACTCGCCTTTCTGCAGGAGGGTAGGGCGTGACTGTCGATAGCTATCTCGAGCTTTTCACCACACTGTTCGGCTGGACCTTCTATGGCATCCTCTGGGATGTCCTGCTTGGCACGGGCATCGTATTCTTGCCGTTCCTCGGCATTCTGATCGACAACTGGCGTGAACCTGCGGAAGGCGGTGAGTTTGGTACCGTCACCGGACTGTCGCTGCGCCGCATGGAACTGGAACTCTTCATTGCACTACTGGTGGTCGTACTGGCCGGGCAGCCGGCTGCACTGACACCACTCAATGCAACCGCGCTCAACTACACGCCGCCACCGACACTGATCAATCCTACACCAGCAACGGCGACCATTGCGGCACCTCAGAGCACTTATGGTTCCACCGGGTTTACCGGCTCGCCGGCCACGGTGAACATTCCGGTGTGGTGGTATGCCGTACTCTCGATGACCTCCGGATTCAATCATGCGGTAGTGGGAGGGCTGCCATCTGCGGCTGATATGCGTACCTATGAGCAGCAGGCGCGGCTGGCGACCATCGCCGATCCGCGTCTGCGTCAGGAAGTGAGTGACTTCTTCAGCCAGTGCTATATCCCGGCGCGGTCTAAATACCAGGCCGAGCGCCCGGCAACCGCCGCGGTTAATGCCTCGTTGACGACCTACGGGCCGGATGACCCAGACTGGATGGGTTCCCATGTCTATCGCAATACGACTGGATTCTACGACACCTTGCGCCCGACAACACAGATTTCCGGATGGGCCTATAAGGCGGCGCGTGATACCGAATACGACACGGCAGCGCCACCCACCTGGGGCAAGCCCTATTGTAAGGAGTGGTGGGAAGACGGTTCGATTGGCCTGCGAGAAAAGTTGATTAACGAGGCTGATGCCACCTCAGTGGGTTTTTCGGGGCTCGTCGTTGCGGTAGCCCCGGCGCTGGCCAGCGAACAACAAAACGATGCCGTCGCCAGGACCGTACTGACCAACTCGCCCCCGACGTGGTCAAATAATGATCTCGTGGCGCACAATTCAGGCAGCACAGGATTGCTGAGCACGGTAGAGAATGTCGCAAAAGGTGGTTTGGCCGCAGGTGGTGTACTCACTGCCTCGGCGCTGTTTTCGGTGACAATGACAGCGGTTCTGCAGGCACTCCCAATGGTGCAAGCCGTCTTGTTGCTCGGTATGTATGCCTTGCTCCCAATGATCGTAGTGCTATCGCGCTACTCCATCTCTATGATGGTCGTCGGCGCCATGGCGATTTTCACCGTCAAGTTCTGGAGTGTGCTCTGGTACCTCGCCATGTGGGTAGACCAGAACCTTATTCAGTCCATGTATCCCGATGTGAATGTATTCCTGCAGCTTTTTGCTAACCCGGGCGAGCACGATACCAAGCGTATGCTGCTCAATATGATTACGACGAGCCTATATCTTGGTCTACCCGTCCTTTGGAGTGGCATGATGGCGTGGGCGGGTATGCATGTAGGACGATCCATATCGACAGCGATGGCACCGCTTGCAAGACCAGCAGATGAAGCAGGTAAGCAGGGAGGGACAATTGGGAAAATGGTTATAAATAGGGGTATGCGAAAGTAGCGTAGTCGCTACATGTCATCTTCGTACCAGCCAGCTGGATCCGTGCCAGAATCGAATCGCTGGGTTCTATGGTTGTAATCACCGATCAAGTCGCAATCCTGTATTGGGCGGTCATCCTGTGTCCGCGAGTTAGTAGCTGCAAACAGGTCACGAAAGGTCGCAATCAGCGCAAATACAAGCCCAACGGCAACACCGCCGACTTTGAGCAGTAACTTTCCAATTCTCAATGTTCTGTATCCTTTCATCATGTTAAGCATAGACGATAACCACTCTTAGCAACAAATCTATTCCGCAAGTTGCTGGTCTCACTTTAACGTGGGTTGTTTGAATGGCACTCTCGAATTTCGTCAGGATTAATACCCGCCATCTGCATGGCCTGATCATTCACAGCATCGACCAGTCCTTCTTCGGGAAGAACCCAGGCACTGACCTTCTCAAGTGCGTCCAGAACGTAGTTTTCTTGGTTCATACGATATTTCTCCTGTGTTGGTAAAAGTAAGCGATCCCCGCGAGATGTAGGACGACGACGGTATATTGGGGCTGGAAGTACAGCAGCAGTCCCGTGCCGATGACCCCGTATTTCCGGGTGGTGGCAAATACGAAGCACAGCGCGGTGATGACCGCCACGGTGATGAAAGTCATGTTTACTCATGTTTGTGGTAAGAGATTGAAAGGGATGGAAAAACACTAAGGTCGGTATAGGACCGGTATTGAAAACGTGCTTCAAAAAACTCCTTACGGAACAAGACGTAGTGGCGGTGCACCAAGGGAAACAGACTCCCTCAGACAGTTCTTGACGTCTTCTTCCTGGACATTGCTTTCTTCTTGATGGCCGCTTTCTTGGTGGACGTTGCGGTGGTTTTCCTGACTGCCTTTTTCACGGGTGCTTTCTTTGCCGTTCCCTTGGTCTTCCCCGCGGCGGTTGAAGACATCAGCTTCTCCACCTGATCCAGGAAGGGCCCGGGATCGAGCCGTTCGTGATGACGCGTCTTGCCCTGCATCGGTCGAACCAGCTTCAGGTGCTTCAACGCGGCCAGCAGAAAGGAAGGCGTGTTCACGGACTTGCCCTTGAACAGGGGGATCAGCCGGACGGACGTGATCGCCGCACCCTCGCCGTCGTTCTCCAGCGCCGCCTGAATTGCCTCGAAGGAAATCCACTCCCGGGAGAACATGCCGCCGCCATCATTGGCATGTATCCGGACGTGGGTCTCGTCGTCCGGCGATGCGCCGACGTGGTAGGTGAGGGTGGACTTACCGGACAGGGTTTTGCAGGTCGCTTTCTTCAAGATGCGCATGTCGGGTTGCTCTTTTGATTTACTCATGGCATTTCTCCTGTGTGTCGGTTGTTGAGGGGTCCAAGTGATCTTCAATCATTCGTCGCAGCTCGCCGTCCACCCAGGGAGCGTCCGGGATGATAAAGACGATCCCGAACTGGTCATTGGCCAGGAAGACGGCCTGAAAGAAACCGTCACGAAAACTGATGCCTTCCCAGGGTATGTCGAGTAATGTCCAATCGGACCAAATCTCGGTGAGGACTCTGTCTTTGTCGCATTGCTGAACGACGCAAATCCAGCCGTCATCTTCGGGTCTATACACATATCCTTCGGCGATGTAATCGGTGATGAGCCGTTTGACCAGGTCTTCAACGATCGGAAAAACGGGGTCATCGGGGGAGAGCTTCGAGAGGTCTTCTGTGGATTTGAATTCAAGCATGCGTGGTCACCTCCAAATGAAAAACCCGCCGAGGTGGCGGGTCGGGGTTGATGGAACAGGGGTTGTGTTTGGGGTGCTGCTGAGGAGATGGGCTTTGTGGCCTATCAAATAAGATACCGAGAAAGGCGCGTTACAGATGGCACAAAAAACCCATCAACCGTGTGGCCTGGCGGGTGTAAAGAAAGATTGCTAAAGTCAACCGTCGAGGTATGTTAATCCGTGATTAGATTTGAAATTGGTGGCCGCAGAATTGACCCGGATAAGGTCGGTGATGCGCTGATGGCGGCGGTGCTCGACGGTATCAAGATAGACATCCGGGAAAAGGTAGGCACGATACGTGACCCCGAAACAGGCGCGTTTCCCACTGTTGTGGTTCGGGGAAGCAGTCTTGATGATCTGAAAATGTCCGTAGAGGGTTCACCTGAACTTATCGCGCTGGTCAAACAGCGCCTTGGTATCGATGAAGAGGATCAGGAACAAGAAGTGGAGGACACAGCTAAAACGCCGTGTGTATTCCTGTCATACACATCCGGCGATAGCGTGCTTGCCGGGCGGATAGCCGAGTCTTTGCAGGCGAACGGTATCGATACATGGTGGGACAAGTGGTGCATTACAGCGGGTGACAGCCTCCGGCAAAAGATCGATGAGGGACTGTCTGGCTGCACACATTTCCTCGTGCTGCTGACCCCGCAATCGATTGGCAAGCCGTGGGTCAACCAGGAGATGGATGCTGGACTCGTCCGCAAGCTCAACAATGAATGCCGCTTTCTGCCTGTGCGGTATAATCTGCCAGCATCAGATTTGCCACCATTACTTTCCGGTATGCACGCACCTGTGATCACAGCTGATGAGGACATCACACAGCTTATCAACGATATTTATGGTGTAAGTCGCAAGCCGCCTCTCGGCCCGGCCCCTCAAGCCGTCGCACAATCTGCGGAAACCCGCACAGGCTATTCAGCGGCTGCAAACGCCATAGCCAGGCTGTTCGTCGAGCGCAGCAAGTATGGCGTGTTTGCTGACCCGCAGTTCAGTGTCGAAAAGCTGGCAGAAGAAACCGGCCTGACCATCCTGGACACAAAAGACGGGCTCTATGAGCTATCTGACTTTCTGAAGGTTTCGCTTAATCATGTCCTGGTCAAGCCATCCCTTTTCACCGAGTTTGACCGCTACTGGCAGCCCTGGAACCCGGCTGATGATGCACTCAAGCTGGCTGCCAGTATAGCAAACGATAAGGACTTTCCGGTGGATTGCCAGCAGGTAGCCGACCGCTACGGCTGGGAACCAAGGCGGCTTAATCCAGCCATTACTTACCTCTTTGATCGGGGATTGCTGCTCAATCATAAGGCGCTCGGCACGCCGCAGTTTTCCATGGTACAAGTAGTTGGAAAAGAAGACGAAATCCGGCGATTATTAAAGAGCCGAACTTAACCGCCGTAAGTCACGGGAAACAGTACAGCCAGTGGCAACAGCAGGTCAGATTTGGTTCTGTGATTGTTCATGCAGCTCAATGACTCGCATGAGAACAGTATTGACATGGGTAAAATTCTCAAGTTGTCCACGAATTTCATAGGCCCATTTAAGGCCATGTAGCATATTATTGCGAAAGCGGTAGACGATGATCAGAAGCACTGCAACAACGTCAGCAATATCCGTAGCCTCGCCTTTCAGAACGCTTCTCACAAGATCCGGCCGATCGGTTTGCCGCGATGCAGATGATCAAAGTGATAGGTAAAATCCGTGCCATTGTAGTAACGGTTCCGGAAATAGGTGAGCGCAGGCTCGAACATCTCCACCGTTAACAAGTCGCTTTCTGCCCAGCGCAGGGAAGCGGCCAGAATAGCAGTCGCATTGCCCTGTGTGTTGAGTGCCTTGGCCTCGAATAAACTCCACAGCAGTGAAAATTCCATGATCGCGTTGCGTTCCTCGGTCGACAACTCCCGAAACCCGGGGGCATTCTCGTCAAGCCAGGCAATTGCGTTCATCAGATGTACTCCTTACCTTTACTCATGACTCGATGCCCTGTTCGTCCGGACCACGCAGGCCGGGGCCGAACAGCCAGATGGCAGGGGACGTCCTAATGGTGTGGGATCGGCCGATGGTTTCCCCACGTATCAACAAGTGCTATTTGGGTCGGTGGCCCATGCCTGAATCAGATTTAAAGTCTTCTGCCATCCGCTGTGTATAGCATATGATTGTATGCGTGTTTTGTCTGAATCAATTGCTGTTAGAT
>JBDLIZ010000386.1:0-5655 GCA_039714615.1 Pseudomonadota bacterium
TCATTCTGTAAAATATCAAATAAAGTTTTTGTTGAGGTTGCTATTTTCTTTGAAATAGTTGGTTATTTGACGACTGAAATTGTTTAGGGCATCAAATGGGAGATCAACAAATCCCCTGTCTTTAGGTCGTATGTCATATAATTCCTACCCCTCTGGCGGGTGCCCGGGATTATGACGAGGATGCGGGAAATCGCAAATTAGAGACCACGACACCGGTACAGAAGGATCTCCGGTTTCCACTTGTTCTTGCAGGATATTCTTAAAAGATTGTAAAAAATCTGTCCAATACCACTCTTTGCCCGACATCGGGGTAGCCGAGGGGGGTGCGACTTAGTTATCATTTTTATGCTGAGAAATGTACCGATTGTAGTATCTGTATTGATGTTTACAAAATTCGAGTCGTTAAGGTTCTTGAGGGATGGACACATTCTCAGAGTGCGAAAGCGTAATTTCATGATCGCTTCTTAGTTGGCTAATATCTTTGCAGGGGCCAACTCCTGCGCAATATGTGATTTCAGCAATGTCTAAGACCATAGTTATCAAACAGCCTGAAGGTGATCGTGCCCCTTTTCTGCGAGGCATCCTGGTCCAATCCTTAGTCCGGAAGGGCTTGTCCTTCGAGGACGCCTATGCCTTGGCCCAAGAGGTGCGCGATCAGCTGCGAGATACTAAAGAAATCTCCAGTAAGCTATTACGGGTGCGTGTTGCGGAGGCGCTGGAAAACCGTTTTGGCATGAAATTAAGGCAGGCCTATGAGGCCAAGCCCCAGAAAAGCAAAGAGGTTATCGTAAATACCTCGACGCGCAGTGCCCCCTTTTCCGTAGGTATCCTTACTCATTGCCTGGAATCTTGCGCCATAGCGCCTGAATTGGCTCTAGAGGGCGCTCGTCATGTGCATGATGCCCTTAACGCCACGGGTCATAAAGAGATTAGCCACCGTGCCCTACGGCGCATCATTTACGAATGCCTGAAGTTGCATGTGGATGAAAAAAAAGCCAATAGGTACCTCTCTTGGCGTCAGTTTCAGAACAGCGGCAAGCCCTTAATCCTATTGGTCGGTGGTATCAGTGGCGCCGGCAAGAGTACGGTAACCGCTGAAGTGGCCTACCGGATGGATATCGTACGCACCCAGTCTACCGATATCATGCGTGAGATCATACGTTGTTATCTGGCCCCTCATGTCGTGCCTACACTTGGTTACTCGAGTTTCGAGGCCTGGCGTGGCATGCCAACGATAAAACGCAGTGGGCGCAGAGAGGTGGACAATCCGGTGATCAGCGGTTTTTTATCCCAGTTTGGCAAGGTCAAGGTAGCCCTTGAAGCCACTATAAACCGAGCGTTGGATGAGGGCCAACCGTTGATTGTGGACGGCGTGTTGGTCTTGCCATGGGAGCTGGAGTTGGAGGAGCTGAGCAAACGGGCTATCGTGGTTCCAGTGATGTTGGCCGTTATGAGGAAGAAACTGCTGGCCAAGCAACTAAAAGCCCGTGGCCGAGAACAAAGCGCCCGTAAGGCCTCACGATATCTCGAACATCTGGATGATATTTGGGAATTACAGTCCTATCTGCTGAGTCAGGCGGATCAAGCCGGGATTCCCATCATTCCAAACTGGAGCATGGAGACCACCGTGCGGGAAGTGTTGGAATTGATCAGTCAAAAGATCATGTCGCGTTATCCGCCTGATCCTCATGCTTTGGTATAATATATCTTCATTAATGAAGAATGGGACTGATAAGAATACCAATGTTGCACTACCCAGCTCTTTCGACTCATTTACAATGGTAAAGATAAAACCTGCATGCTGATCGGTCCCTTTTTTCGCGCTAATGCCTGGTCGGTTCTTGCGGTAATATTATTTTTTCCCATTGTTGCGGGCGCGGCCGAGATTCGTGTTGCAGCCGCGGCCAATCTATATCATGCGTTGCCCGAGATCGTGGCCTTATTCGAACAGGATACCGGGCATAGGGTCAAACTAACCTTCGGGGCCTCTGGAAATATTTCTCAGCAAATTATGCAGGGCGCACCCTTTGAGCTCTTTTTCAGTGCCAATGAGGCCTATGTGGAACCCTTGAGGAGCAAGTCTCTAACCCAGGACGATGGCAGTATTTATGCCATTGGCCGACTGGCACTCTTTGTTCCGCGCCATTCGATGCTGGTACCAACCTCGGATCTGGGTGGGATGAGCACCAGTCTCGGAACAGGCAATCTGAAGCGTATTGCCATCGCCAACCCGGAACATGCGCCTTATGGCAGCGCTGCCCGCCAAGCCTTACTTAGCGCCAAGTTGTGGGATGTCATCAAATCCCATTTGGTGGTTGGCGAAAGTGCGGCTCAGGCAGCACAATTTGCCCTATCCGGGGCCGTAGAGGCCGCCCTTATCCCGCTCTCCAGCGTCATTCATCCCCGGTTTGAAGGCCAGGGGCAATATGTCATGGTCGATGAAACCCTGTATTCTCCATTGCTGCAATGGGGTGTTGTACTCAAGGGGGCAGGTGGTGGCGCAACCCAGTTTTTTGAATTTATGTCCGGTGCCCAGGCCAGGGCCGTTCTGCAACGATACGGGTTTGGGTTGCCGGCCAAATTGAATGCCCCATCACCCGGCTGATGGACTGGGACGCATTCGCCTTATCACTGCGTCTCTCGGCTTGGACCACGCTGATCCTATTTGTCGTCGGGCTGATGATCTCCCGCTCCCTAGCCTGGCGGGACTTTTCGGGAAAGGCCTTAATCGAGGCCGTCGTTGCCCTGCCACTGGTGCTTCCGCCGACGGTATTGGGTTTTTATCTATTGGTTGCGCTTGGACGCCATTCGCCTCTGGGTCAGTGGTTTGAGGCCTGGAGCGGACATACCCTCGTATTCTCCTTCAGTGGTCTGCTTGCCGCATCGGTGGTCTATAGTTTGCCCTTTACCGTGCAACCGATGCTGCGGGCCTTTGAGGCCGTGCCTCAGACCCTGCGAGAGGCCGCCTGGTGCAGTGGCCTCAACCATTGGCAAACCCTAGTCAGGGTGGAGTTTCCTCTGGCTTGGCCTGGTATCCTGTCGGGCCTGGTATTGACGTTTGCCCATACCATGGGTGAATTTGGTGTGGTCCTCATGGTCGGGGGCAACATTCCGAGTGAAACGCGGACGATTTCCATCGCCATCTATGACCGAACCCAGGCCTTTGATCAGGCCGCGGCAGGCACCATGTCCCTGGTGCTGCTGGTGTTCGCGTTTTTCACCGTGAGCCTGGTGTATGCCATCAACCAGCGCCATCGTAACCGGCACTAGTGTCTGCCTTCAGCGCCAATGCGTCCTGCGCCCTGTATGTGCGCCTGGTTCAAGAAGGTCCCATCCCATTGGATGTTGAACTGAGCTGCGATGCGGGGCAAGTTCTCGCCCTGGTGGGGCCCTCCGGCAGTGGCAAGTCTACGGTGTTGCGCTGTATTTCGGGCCTCTATCATCCAGCGCAGGGTAAGGTGGTTTGTGGCGGAGACTGTTGGTTGGATTCCACCCGGCGGGTTAGATTTACACCACAACGTCGGCGGGTGGGCTTGCTGTTCCAACATTTTGCCCTGTTCCCGCATCTCTCGGCCCTTGATAACGTACGTCTCGCCGTGACGTGTGGTTCCGGCTCGGAGAAAGCCCGCAGGGCGCATAGGTTGCTGGAAAAAGTGCATTTACAGGGGTTGGAGTCTCGTTTTCCCGCGGCGTTGTCGGGAGGTCAACAGCAGCGGGTGGCACTCGCCAGGGCGTTGGCACGCGATCCGACCGTACTGTTGCTGGATGAACCCTTTTCCGCCGTCGATCAGGTGACTCGCAGAAAACTGCGCATCGAGATGCTGCAATTGACTCGGGAGCTGAATATTCCCATTGTGCTGGTCACCCACGACCTGGATGAGGCCTGTATGTTCGCAGAGAAATTATGTGTGCTGCATAATGGGCGGACCTTGCAAGCGGGCTCCCCGCATCAGGTGATGAGGCACCCCTTGAATGCCACGGTAGCGCGTTTGATCGACGTACGTAATCTGTTCGAGGCCCAGGTGACTAAGCAGCAACAACACAGGAACCTAACACGGTTGGATTGGTGCGGATATCATCTGGAGGCGGTTTTCCAACCTCAGTTTCAGGTGGGGGAGAAGGTGTGCTGGTGTATCCCCGCCACCGACGTACTGCTGCACCGGAAAATACAACCTTCGCGTGGGATCAGAGAGAACCCCGTCAAGGGGCGGATCTCGGAAATGGTCACGGTTGCGGGCGTCACCAATGTGATAGTAAACCTTCAAGATCACAGCAAACTTAAACTCTATATGGACCTCCCACCTCATGTAGTCAAACGCAACATTGTTCAGATCGGTGATCACGTCGGTATGTCGTTATTGAAAAATGCCATTCATCTGATGCCCTGGCAGGATATACGCTCGATACAATAGCGCGTATTTCTCATTTCTGGCTTACCTTAGGAATGCTACCGACACACTTCTCCATCTGGCTTGCCTCATCGTCCGTCTTCGGCATTGCGACAACAGTGACATAGCGTGGGCTATGCGCCTTTTATCGCGCCTTGAATACGAACGATCATTCGGCGCCAGTTGGATAACTGTGTCGTGCGCATTCCTTACCGCCCGTATTCGGTACGAGTATACAAAACTCTTCCGCCTTCCTAAGGGGTTTTTAATGCTGTTGACATCATGTCTTTTCCGGTTCGGAGTTGTGTTTATATTCGTACTTCTGGCAGGACCGCTATTTGCCTGTGATGCGGATCGAATCGATGCCAGTGCGACTGTCGAATGGATCGCTGATGGTGATACGGTAAAATTGCAAGATGGGAGAAATGTTCGGTTGATTGGAATCAATACCCCTGAGTTGAATCATGAGGGTAAACCGTCTCAGCCCTATGCTAAAATGGCCCGCGCTGAACTTCGGAAGATCCTTGCCACCTCTGACAACCGCCTTTCACTGCGTTATGGCGAGGAGAAAAAAGACCGGCATAATCGCTTACTGGCCCATCTTTATCTGCCTGATGGGCGCAATGTGAATGCACTCATGGTACGACGTGGTTTAGCCGTGGCAATCGTCATTCCGCCCAATGACTGGAATCTGGATTGCTATCGGCAAGCCGAGGCTCAAGCGCATGCGCAAGGCTCAGGAATCTGGTCATTACCGGCTTACCGAAAAAAGGACAGCCGTCGACTAAGGGGTTCAGAACGGGGTTACCGATTCGTGGAGGGTCTCATCGAAAGGGTGGGTAAGAGCCGACATTCCATTTGGTTGAACCTGCGAGGCCGTTTGGCGATTCGTATCGATCGCAAAGATATACACCGCTTTTCCCATGGCGATTTTTCCGGTCTTGAAGGTAGGCAGCTTATTGCCCGTGGCTGGATTTACCAGCAGAAAGGCGAGCTACGTATGCGGATACGGCATCCGGCGGACCTTGAACTTCTGCTGTAGTACCAATCTCCTTCACGAATATAGATTTTCCGCCACTTCTAGCGATGGCACATCCCTGAACAAGAGAAAAAGATGGCAAAGATCAGTCCATATTTTGATATTAAAAAAGATTCCAAAGGCCAGGAATGGCACTGGTTCAGTCCAATTACCTCGTAACTTGTTGATTAACAGGTTAAAGACTGAAGGTCAGGCGTTTTTCTGGAGTCTCAAGGCCTGTTCCCATGA
>JBDLIZ010000387.1:0-5654 GCA_039714615.1 Pseudomonadota bacterium
CCGGGAAGAGCTGGCGCTAGAGATAGCCCAGGCGGAAGGTGAGGTACGCGACTACATCGCCCGGCAGTTCAGCGAACTATTAAAACATCCGGACTTCGAGTACGCCGTGCAAGGTAACGTGCGTGACACCGCACGCAGTGAACTGGTATTCAAGCACATGGAACACATAACCCAAGGCCTGACGTAAGATGATTTCGTTCGACATGATAATGAACGAGGTACTCACGTAGTGCACGCCTCAAGGAAGCCTCACCAAATAACAAAACTGCCTCTTTCACCGATTTTACCCAGCGCTCCGCAAACGCATTCAAATTCTGACTGCGTGTGTGATCGGAACAGGAAAAGCCTGAATTGGTGGTGTTGCAACAGTTCAGTGTAATCCAGGTCCCGCAAAGGCTTTTTTAGAGCACGCGGAGAAATTGACGTAAGTCTTTGATTTATATGGTGTCCAGGGACAGAATCGAACTGCCGACACGGGGATTTTCAGACCCGAGCGGCGTTTTCTGGCCTCCCTACTTTCAACAACTTACGCACTCAGGCCCCGCGCTAAGTTGCCACAAGTGGACAGGAGAGGACATGAAATGACAGGAGTCGGTCACGATATGGTCACGCTGTCACCGCAAATATTTGCACCCCATGGGATGGAGAAAAGTTGATAATGTAATACAATATTACACAAGTATTAGTTATGTACTGAGGTAATACATGCGGAACTCAACCCTTACCAGCAAAGGGCAGGTCACCATTCCTGCCGAGGTGCGCAGGCGTCTTGGGTTGCATCCGGGCGATCACGTCGGGTTTATCGTCGATGGCGATGAAGTCCGTCTAGTGCGCAAAGAGAGCCGCATCGAAGCCGCCTTCGGCATCTGCAAGACCAAGGGGGCCTCCGTCAGCCTCGAGGACATGGAGCAGATCATTAAGCGTCGGGCCCAGTCATGATCGCTGTCGACACCAACTTGCTGGTGCGGATTCTGGCGGACGATCCGGGCCAACCTACTCAAGTCGATGCGGCCCGCGCCCTGGCCAGCCAGGCGCAGCAGGTTTTCGTGCCGTTAATAGTACAGGTGGAGACAGTCTGGGTGCTGGAGAGTGGTTATGGGCTGCCCAAGGAGACCATTGTCCAGGCATTGGAACACCTCGAGGTCAATCAAGCCTTTGTAATGGAAGACGAAGATCTAAGCCATCGCGCGCTGGGGCTTTTTCGGTCCTCCAATGCCGATTATTCGGACTGCTTGATTCTCTCCACTTGCCGCGCCAGAGATCTAAAGCTCTACACCTTAGACAAACGACTCAGCAAACTTGCCGGCGCCTCTCCAGTGCCTATGTGATCAGACCCATGCACTTGCGCGCGTGGCGTCCGCCTTTGACGGCATTGTTCGGCACAGCCATTTCATTTGGTGATTAGGTACAAAGCTCAGCAGACAGCAATGCCTGATTCCTTCCCCCTGGAGGGGGAAGGTTAGGATGGGGGTGGAAATGCGGTTGCTGAGCTTTGTACCTAATCACCTTTCATTTTACAGCCGCTCCTCGCGGTGGCACCCTCCACACTGCCGAACAACCGCCACTGAAGCTGGTGATGTCACATAGTCGGAATTCCAGCCGGCCCCGTTGTCAGGTAAAGACCGCCAGAGGGGGTGCGAGCATATCCAGCGAGTCGCTATGACCATTTGAACATCTAACGGTTTGACCTGCATATGGGACATGAGCCAATCATGCGACCCATTAGACTCAAATTTTGAGCCGATTATGGACACTAATCGGCTCAGGGGCCAGGGTATCCGTAACCCCAAGCTGACAGTCCGCTATTGCAGGTCAAGGTTTATCCCTATTATTGTGACCCACTCAACCCGGGGGCGCATTGTTCAACAGGCAACCCTCATCCCGGTCCAACTAGCGGGGTCCACCGCTATCCAAGTCTTTACCGGTATCCTGCGAAACCGGATAATCCAGACAATATCGCCGTTCGTGAAGCGAACAGCCTCATTCCCCAAACCTGGGAGGCATCTTCATGGCCACCATTCCAAACCAGCGGTTAGATGTTCACGATGAGCTGCTCAAAGCGCTCGGAAAAGTGGATCGGCCGAGTGCGGTATGCACATCGGGCGATAGGCCGTTGACGATGCCAGGGCTGAAGGTCGACGGACTCGGCGCGTTGTCGTTACCGCTAGGCAAGGCAGAGGCCCGCAAGCTCATCAAACAGTGCCACCAGGCACCTTATGGCAAGGGTACGGAAACGCTGGTCGATACGGATGTGCGGCGAACCTGGGAACTCGACCCCGATCAGTTCCAGTTGACCAATCCGAAATGGGAAGAGTTGATTGAGGAAGTCGTCGCCAACGTGCAACGGGAACTGGGGCTCGAGGAGCGCAAACTGACGGCTCATCTGTACAAGCTGTTGGTTTATGAAAAAGGGGGGTTTTTCCTGCCGCACCGGGATGGGGAGAAGCTCGACCGGATGGTGGCGACCCTGGTTATCGTTTTACCTTCGGTCCACGAAGGTGGCGAATTGATTCTGTCCCATGACGGCTGGCAGTACGAGATCCCTTTTCCGGGCGCCGCCTCCGGATACGAGTTGAGTTACGCTGCGTTCTATGCGGATTGCCAGCATGAGGTCAGACCGCTCCAAAGCGGCTATCGCCTGTGTCTCACCTACAACGTCACGCTCGCCAAGCCACGAAGCAAAAAGGGCATCAAGGCTCCTTCTTATGGAACGACCACCGCCAGCATCGGCAGACTACTCGAGAAGTGGCGTAATAATGGGGACAGACAAAGACTCGCCGTCATCCTTGATCATCGCTATACCCAGGACAACCTGAGCATGGATACCCTTAAGGGAATAGATCGGGCCCGTGCCGAGGTCCTGTTCGAGGCTGCGGAACAAGCGGATTGTGTGGCCCATCTGGCACTGATCACCCTCTGGCAAAACGGAGAAGCCCTGGGGGTATACGACGAATATGCATATAGAGGCAACCGGCGCTACGACTGGTGCGAGGATGAGGATGGGTTCGAAGAGACCGACGACGATTATGAGATGGGCGAACTCTATGATTACAGCTTGACCGCCGACCATTGGTCAGACTCCCAAGGGAAAAAGGTGAATCTTGGTGAGATTCCTCTAGACGATGAAGACATTGTATCCAAGACACCGCTGAACGACGGCGCCCCCGACGATGAAGAGTTCGAAGGCTTCACGGGTAACGCCGGCATGACATTGGAGCGATGGTATCGTCGCGCCGCGATCGTGACCTGGCCACGGGACAAGCACTTCTCGGTGCTCTGCGATGCCGGTACGGATGCCGCAATCGGCGGCTTGCAGCCGCTGATCAATCGGCTCAAACGGATGGCTACGGCCAAACGGGAAAAGCAACGTCAGGAATGCCTGGCTTTCGCGGCTGAGATCATCGATTCCTGGCAGGCAAGTCACAGAGCCTCCTGGGACGAAACAAATACCCTGGATCGTGGTATCTTTGTGCGGCAGTTGCAGGAACTGGGCGATCCCGATCTTGTTCGTCGCTTCCTCTCTCAAGTGATGGTTGAAGATGGCGGGATACAGCTCGACAGATCCTTCGGCCAGTTCGCCAAGCAGCATGGCTGGGAGAGTTTTGAGTTCGCGCTGACATCAGTCATCAAAGCCACCACGACTGCGACGCTCAATCGCAATGCGGAATTATTGGCAACCTTGTGTCTACTACGGGATAGAAATGTCGAACGCCTCGTGGTTTGCGCCCGACTCGCGAATCGGATGGTCCAAGCACTGAAGGCGTATGACCAGCAGCCACCCGAGAACCATTGGCAACTCAGAGAGATCAACCGGGCAGCGTTGCTGAGCTCTATCGTCAAGGCGATGCTCGCTATCGATGCGGTGAAACCGCTGTCGCGTCTGATCGATCACGCACTCAGCCGTGTCGACAGGTACGACCTGACCGGTGCGCATCTCGCCGCAATCTTCAGCCTCGAATCCAGACTTGCCAAACTGCCCGTAGCCAATGATGCGATCTCAAACTGGCTCGGCGCGTGCCGCCACGAGCTGGAAAAGCGTACCGCTCAGGTTCCACAGAAGCCCACCGATTATCGACGTGCAAACAAACTCTCGTGCACCTGCGGAGATTGCAGTGCGTTGAGTGCGTTCCTGGCCAATCCGGATCAGAAGCAAGGTCGCTTTCCACTCGCCAAAAAACGCCGCCAACACCTGCATCAAATCATCGACAGAAACCGCTGCGATCTCACCCATGAAACAGAACGCCGCGGCAGCCCCTTTACCTTGGTTTGCACCAAAACCACGGCATCATACGAGGCTGCGGTAAAGATTCACGAGCGCGACCTGCAACATCTGTCACGCATCATCGCGTTGGAGAAAAAGACCGGTTAGGCCCGTTGCTCTGCTCGAGTCTGTTCTTTAATACCTCTTATGCTGTCACGTTTGTCGATTACCCCGTCATTCGCCATATCGCACTGATCGGCAATGCCGTAAAGTTCTCACCAAATGATACAGACTGCTCCCCCGTGTACAACACGATTCCCCGTACGAACTTGTTACCAGCATCCTCCGACAAAGCATCCAGTCCGGAGAAATCTTTTCGCACCACAGTTGCGGAGGCCTTAACTTCCAAACCGACCAACCGCCCTGCCGCATTCTCAAGCAGGATATCCACTTCCCTGCCCGTGGTCGTTCGATAGTGGTACAAGTTCACCCGGCTGTCCGACCATCCAACTTGCTTGCGCAGTTCATTAACAATGAAGCTTTCAAGCAAATGACCGAAAAATCCAGTATCTCGATCAAGGCTCTGTCGAGTCACACCTGCCAGATGGGCGGTTAATCCGGAATCAATCAGATGAATCTTGGGTGACTTGATCAACCGCTTCCCGAGATTCGACGACCAGGCCGATAGTGGTTGTAACAAAAAAGTGGCCTGCAAAAGACTCAGGTAACGCTTGAGCGTACTGTTGGGTATGCCGGAACTGCGTGATAGTTCTGACATATTCAGCAAGCTACCGACGCGGGCAGCCAGCAGTGATAACAGTCGAGGCATGTCCGTCAGTCCCTCGATGTTCGCCAAATCACGCACATCGCGTTGCAGTAACGCTGTAATATAGGCGGCGAACCAGGCATCACGCCGTTTCCCTGCTGGACGCTGTATAACCTCTGGATACGCCCCTGCGATAGCGGCACCTTTCAGATCAACTGCCTCAGAAGGTTTTAATTTTGGTAATTTTTCAGCAAAAATCCCATCAAGAAACTTTTCCTGCTGTCCCTGCAATTCTCCCTGAGAGAGTGGCAAAAGGGTAATCAATTCCATACGACCCGCGAGAGACTCGGATATCTGCGGGAGCAGCAACACATTGGCAGATCCGGTCAGCAAGTAACGACCCGGGCGACGATCCTGATCCACCGACATCTTGATCGCGGGAAATAAGCCGGGAGCCTTCTGTACCTCATCAATGACCGCTCGATCTCCAACCCCGGCAAGAAAGCCTTGGGCATCAGAACTAGCCGCCGCTAATTGAGTTGCATCGTCCAGGGTGACGTAAGGAATGGAAAGTGCCTGTGCAAATTCCTGGGCCAGCGTACTCTTCCCTGTCTGACGGGCGCCGTTTAACAGTACCACTGGCGTATCAGCTATTGCGGATTGCAGTTCTGACTCGATATTTCGCTT
>JBDLIZ010000388.1:0-5650 GCA_039714615.1 Pseudomonadota bacterium
TATCCCGGTACATTCCGATAACTACGAAATGCTCCACGAGGCCGAACGCATCGTTGCTCATATCATGAGTTTGGCGCAGTCTCTCGGTGGCGCGATCTCCGGCGAACACGGGATCGGGCTAACCAAGATGCAGTTCCTCGAACCGGAAAAGATCAGGGAATTCGGTAAATACAAGCAACGCGTTGATCCTGACGATCACTTCAATCGAGGAAAGCTGATGCCGGGCTCCGGCCTAAAAAACGCCTATACCCCTTCCTTGCGTCTGGTTCAACAAGAAGCGTTGATCCTGGAAGAGAGTGAACTGGGGGCACTCAATGACGCCATCAAACATTGTCTTCGCTGCGGAAAGTGCAAGCCGGTATGCATGACGCATATTCCGCGGGCCAACCTATCGTATTCTCCCCGCAACAAAATACTCGGCAGTGGACTGGTGATCGAGGCCTTTTTATATGAAGAACAAACGCGCCGGGGAGTCTCCACTCGTCACTTCGACGAAATGAACGACTTGGCGGACCACTGCACGGTGTGCCACAAGTGTCTGTCGCCCTGCCCGGTAGATATCGATTTCGGTGAGGTCTCCATCCAAATGCGCAAGATCCTCACCGATCGAGGACAACGGCGCAAAAGTCTAACAGCTTCGGCGGCGATGGCATTTCTCAATATCAAGGATCCCACTGCCATTAAATTGATGCGTACCACAATGATCGGCTGGGGCCTGAAGGCGCTGAATATCGGCGGCAAACTCGCCACCATCGCCGGACTGGTGAACGGAGAGAAAACCCCTGCCGCAACCTCAAAGCCACCCGCCATTCAGGATCAAGTAATCAATCTGGTGCGAAACCCCGCCCAAGCGATAGTACCAAAAAAAACCACCCGGGCGATGCTGGGAATCGAGGAGACGCACATGATACCCATCATCCGCGATCCGGCGAAGATCAATGAAGACTCAGATGCAGTGTTTTATTTTCCCGGTTGTGGATCGGAACGTTTGTTCAGCCAGGTTAGCCTCGCCACTCTCGCCATGCTCTACGATCTGGGCGCTCAGACAGTGCTGCCACCCGAGTATATGTGCTGCGGTTATCCGCAGATAGCCAGTGGTTTGCAAGGCAAGGGACAACAGATTACCACTGAAAATCGGGTACTGTTCCACCGGGTAGCCAATACCTTGAATTATCTGGATATCAAGACCGTCATCGTATCCTGCGGTACCTGTATCGATCAACTTCAGCACTACCAATTCGAAAAGATATTTCCAGGCTGCCGGTTGCTGGATATCCATGAATATCTAATGGAGAATAATGTGAGCCTCAAAGAGTTGAGTGGGGTGAAATACATGTATCACGACCCCTGCCACTCCCCAATGAAGGCACACCCCCCTAGTCAGGTCGCTTCACAGTTATTGGGTCAGGAGGTATTGCTGTCAGAGCGGTGTTGTAGTGAGGCCGGGACTATGGCCACATCCAGACCGGATATCTCTCGTCAGTTGCATTTTCGCAAACAGGAAGAACTGCAAAAGGGAATCCTGCAACTCACGGGGGAAGAGAAAGCCTCTAACGATACGCTGAAGATATTGACCAGTTGCCCAGCGTGCCAACAAGGGCTTTCGCGTTACACCGAGGATACCGGCCTGAAAACCGATTACATCGTAGTAGAACTGGCCAATCATAATCTCGGTAAACACTGGCAGGAAGGCTTTATCAAAAAAGCCAGAAACGGTGGTATTGAACAGATCCTTTTGTAGCCGCTCGAAAAAGAGACGAGAAAAACGATCCAGCTTCGGTAGCTATCAAGGAAAATGATGCATTCTTTAAGCAGCTTTATCAGTGCCTATAACCTCCCTTGTTGGTCGATTTATTCGGACTGAGGCAGGCGATTTCTTCAGTATTTACCAACGATCGGGTCTTCGTGCCTTGGCTACCTCGTAGCGGACGGTACGCTGCTCCAAGATAACAGCTTTCCTCTGCGCGATGGCGTGCAACAGACCCTACCCCGACTCACAATATCGTGCACCAACAACCGCTCATTTTATTCTTGCATATCCCAAAAACCGGGGGAACAACCCTCAACAAACATCTTTATAGACACTGCCACGCTAATAAACACGATATTGCGGAGAATAATTATCTGCACTCCGGGATTTATTATTTTCCCTCTGGTTTTTTTAAAGAGCCGAACCCCTCGCTATCCCCTGATGCCCAGCACATACTCGCCAGAGACGATCTTCGCGCTGTATTAGGTCATTTCTGCTTTGGGATTCACTGTCATGTCACCCGGCCCTGGACCTATATCACCCTGCTTCGTAACCCCGTAGACCGAATCATCTCGTTGTTCTGCCACCTGAAACTGGCACAGGACATGACCTTGGAGGAGTTTGCTCTGAAGGCTCCCTACCGAGAAATAGACAACGATCAGACCCGCCGCATCTCAGGGCTTGAACCTGCGTTAGGTCGGTGCACGAGAAGCACCCTTGCGCGGGCAAAAGACAATCTATGCAAATATTTTTCCGTTGTGGGGCTCACTGAGCGATTCGACGAGTTTTTGATTCTGCTACAACGTCGCTTCAGGTGGAACAAGGAACTTTACTATTACCTCAAAAACGTCAACCCGAACCGACCCTCGCGGAATACCTATTCGAAAAAGACCCTGGAGGCCATTTACGACAGGAATGCACTGGACATTCAGTTATATGCATTCGTCCAGCAACGATTGGAGGCGCATATCGCCCGACAGGGCCAAGGATTCCACGAGCAATTGGAATGTTATAAGTCGCTAAAAAGAAATGCGCTGAGAGCTACCGACAAAAGGGCAAGCCAGAAGGGAAAGCTATCTCAGCAGCATTCCTAACTCGCCCCCCCTGCTGGACCAGCGGGACCCATGGGACCAGAGGGACCTGACTCACCCTGAGAACCGTGAGGCCCGGGGGGGCCTGATTCACCTTGCGGGCCATGGGGACCGGCAGGACCCCGACGACCAAGCGCACCACGGTCTCCTTTATCCCCCTTCCCTCCTTTTGGCCCCGGAACTCCCTTTTCACCCTCGGGGCCGGTGGGGCCTGTAGCTCCGGGAGGACCGGAAGGTCCGACGGGGCCCATAGGTCCTCCAGCGGGACCAGGTACCCCCATGGGTCCCGCAGGCCCCATGGGTCCGGGTGGGCCGGGTTCACCTTGGGGACCATGCAAGCCTGCCGGACCCGATTCGCCCTGTAGGCCATGCGGGCCTGGTGGACCCATGGGACCCGCCGGTCCAGGCTCGCCCTGGGGACCCTGTGGTCCAGGAGATCCCGGGAGGGCCGCTGGTGCGGATTCGCCTTTCTCACCCGGTGAACCTTGCAAACCGGAATCACCCTTAGGCCCTGGCGGCCCAGCAGGCCCCTCCCTCAATTCAAGCTCGGAGAGCCTTTCGGTTAATTCGCTAATCATAGTAGTTAGTGACTGAACCGAGCCCTCCAGCACAGTAATCCTATCAGCCTTGCTTATTACGGATTTAGCTCTTCTTTTTCCCATGAGTTAGTCCATCCTTTTTTTTATGAATAGTGCAATCAGGATACCTTATTCAGCCCCCGAAAAGCTATCGCTCATTACTTCTGCATAGGCCCAACCAGCAGTTGCGGATCCAGGCGCGCCTCGAATAGATTGATGCGCCAATCCAGATGAGCGCCGGTGGAACGCCCGGTTGCCCCCACCTCGGCGATGACCTCACCTTGGCGTACGACCTGACCCTCCTCAACTTGAATCCTACCTAGGTGCAGAAAACCCGAAGACAGCCCATGGCCGTGGTCCAGTATCAGGGTTGCTCCGGAAAAATACATATCCGGGTGGGTTAGTGTAATCATCCCATCGGCGGGAGCGCGAACCGCCGTCCCTTTGGGTGCGGCAATGTCGATCCCATAGTGAGGCCTTTTGGGCTCACCGTTAAGAATGCGCTGACTGCCATACACTCCCGTAATCTTACCCGTTAGAGGCCAGATGAATCCACCTAGAAAATCAGTGCGGGGGGCATCGAGCCGCCGTGCCTCCTTTACCAGGGCGACCTCGGTACGAATACGCTCCAGTGCCTTGGTATTGGGATTTACCTTATTGGGGGGTAAACCATTGATGCGCTGTATTCGATAATCACGTCGGCTGATCTGTAATATACGTTGATGGCGGCGTCCATCGGGTAATATGACAGTCAGTTCCTGCCGCTTAGGGGCATCACGGCCAAAACCGAGAAGAAATAAACCCCGATCAGAGACACGTACCGCGCGACCCTCGAACTCGATCCTGGCACCGGGGAGCGTTCTACCCTGCACCAGGCCTCCCTGCACCATATTTCCATCCAACTGTAGACTGGCGCCAAACAATGGAACCATCCAAAGCGTAGTGACCAAACCGATAAAAAAACCCACCATTACAGGCATCATTTACCTCACACGGTCAGAATTGGTGTTTGCAACGCCTGCAAATACCGCAGCTCAGGATTGTTGATCGAACTCCAACCGGCGACCCTTGACGTTTTCAATAAAGCTTCCCTGCTGATAGGCGACCTGCCCACTGACCAAGACAGTATCGACACGAGAACGAAAACGGATCCCCTCGAAGGGTGACCAGCCACATTTATATAGAACGTCTTGTCGATTGACGGTAAAGGCCTCGTCCAGATCCACCAAGACAAGATCCGCCCAGTATCCTTCTCGGATATAACCTCGTCCCTTGATCCCAAAACATCGGGCAACGGCATGGCTGGTTTTTTCCACGATCGACTCCAGCGAGAGCCTATCGTCATGGAACAACTCCAACAGTGCGGGTAAGGCATGCTGAACCAGCGGCAGGCCCGAAGGGGCCTTGAAATAGGTATTGTCTTTTTCCTCTTTGGTATGGGGCGCATGATCGGTACCGATTACATCGATTCTACCCTCCCGCACGGCCTGGATCAGCGCTTCGCGATCCTGGCGCGTCTTAATGGCCGGATTACATTTGATCAGCATTCCCTTTTCTTCATAAGCACCTTCATCAAAGTACAAATGGTGCACGCAGGCCTCGGCGGTAATGCGCTTGCGATCTAGGGGCTCGGTGGAGAACAGCTCGAGTTCGCCTGCGGTGCTCAAATGCAGGACATGCAGACGGGTATCATGCTCACGGGCCAGTTCCACGGCAAACGAGGATGACTTATAACAGGCCTCGGCACTGCGAATGCGGGGGTGATATCGAACGGGTACGTCATCGCCGTATTTCTCCCGGTAGCGGCGTTCGTTTGCGCTGATCATGGGAGTATCTTCACAATGGGTAGCGATGAGTGTAGGGGCATGGATAAATATCTGCTCCAATATCTCAGGGTCATCCACCAGCATATTTCCAGTAGAGGCCCCCATAAAGACCTTGATACCGCAAGTTGCAGCGGGATCCAACGCCCTTATGACATCGAGATTGTCATTGGTGGCCCCCAGATAAAAGGCATAATTGGCCATAGACTTCTGGGCCGCCTGTGCGTACTTCTGTTCCAGGGCCTGCAGGGTCACCGTCTGAGGGCGCGTATTTGGCATATCCATAAAACTGGTGATTCCCCCAGCAAGAGCGGCTCTGGACTCGGTGCGCATATCCGCCTTGTGAGTCAATCCGGGATCTCGAAAATGGACTTGATCATCGATCATGCCCGGCAGCAAGACCTTACC
>JBDLIZ010000389.1:0-5643 GCA_039714615.1 Pseudomonadota bacterium
GCGGTCAGTCGATAGGCGTCGTCGCTGTCGCCGCTTTCGCGCTCATAGCGCAACTCCATAAAACGCAGGCCGAAACCGCTGCGCCCCTGTTCCCGGTGTAACCGCTGGCGGGCGATATCGGCGTCCAGTAACGCCAAGCCCAGTGCTGCGCTGGGCGGCCGTTTGCTGTTGTCCGATGCAGTTGTCAGCAGTGCGGCGAGGGCGGATATCGGCACCGGCTCGGTGAGGTCGAAGTCGGCATCGTCGGCGGTGGGGGAGGTGCCGGGGAGAAGGTTGGTGACCCGCCGACGAGCTCGCTGCAAGCGGCGGATGGCGAGCCGCTGTTGTTCGCTCAGTTCGGCTAGGCGTAGCTCCGCGTTCTGTAGGGATTTTGGCTGAAACTGCTCGCTGCCGACCAACGAGCGTGTTGCCGCAACGATTTTGTTGGCCAGTTGCTGCTGCCGTATTAGTAGATGTGCGTGCTGTTGCCGCTGCTGGAGTTCGATCAGCAGGCGGTATCGCCGACGTAATTCCTGGCTGAACGTCACACGGATATCGGCGCTGCCGCGATGGGTGTGTAGTTTTAGGATGTTCTGCTCGGCACGGACCTGACTGGGCGTTTTGAAACGCAGGCGCGCGGCGTAGGATTGTTTTTCCTGGTCGCTATTGTCGCGGCCAAGTCTTATCTGCAAGCGCTCCAGCCACGGCGACACCGACGCGTCGCCGCTATACGTGGCTGACTGCATCACCTCATCTCGTACACCGGTAAAGAACTCCGGGGGGATGCCCTTGGCGGTCGCCGCCAAGCCCGGGGTCAGGGCAGCCAGACCGGCGAGCCCCCGCGTCAGCAGCCAAACCGAAGCCAATCGCACCGGTATCATGGAGTGGTGATGACGGGCTTCAAATCGGCGACCGTATTCAATGGCGGCATTTCAAGCTGTGCCGATCCGGACGGTGCCTTGACCCGCTCTAGCATCCCGCCCGATGCATTCGCGGCCATGGCTTCGCTGGTGGCAGTGGTAGTCTCCGGGATGCTTGCGAATCCGCGACGTAGCAGTGTAGCGACGCGCTGTTGCAGCGGCAGCGGGCGGTCCAGCGAGATCTGTGTCCGCTCACCGAGCAGCAGGTGATTGTCACGGTCCAGGCGCACCACCACTTCACGTCCCCAAGCCGGCGCTGCGGCGTTTTTCAGTAGTCGAGGCGGGTAGGGGACAATACGTGCCCCCAGGCTCTCGACCGTGCCGGTCAGTAATTCTGAGTGGTCCGCGGTCAGTGAGCGTACCCATACCTGCTGGCCTTGGGCGACGGCGTTATGGACCTCTTCGTGGATGTAGCCCTTGATCAGTTCGGGCGCCAAGCTATGCAGGGTCACGATGGCCGCAAATGCCGGCACTTGATCACCAGGGCGGAATAACACGCTGCCGACCCGACCATGGCGCTTTGCGGTTACCGTTAGTTTGGCCTGCTGCCGCGACAGTTCGTTGCGGTGGGCGTTGAGTTCGGCCAATCGAGCTTGGTCCGGGGCCTCGCTGGCGGCGAGGCGCGAACGCAGCGCATCGATTTGAGAATCGGCCGCCTCGGCGACATGGTGGCGCTCGGTGTGCAGACCGGTTAGCTTGGCGGCCAACGGGCTGGATTGTTCGGCGCTTTTGTCGGCCCGATTACCGGAGATACTGCGCAGCACGTCGAGGTTGAGTCGGTGACGCTTGTGTAGTTCGGCAATCTCGGTATCCAGTGCCGCAGTGCGGACCTTCTTTTCTTGCTCCAGCGTGTTAATCTTGCCCTGCAGGGTAATGGCGGTTTCGCGGTGGCGAGCCTCGATCTCGGCGATTTGGTGGTTTAGCATGGCGAGTTCGGCCTTCAGGTCCGGGCGACTCAGGAGCAGCATCAGTGTGCCGGGGGTGACCTCGGTGCCCTCCACCACATGTGCCTCGATGATTTCCACCGGGTGCGGGAAGCTAATCGCCTGTTCCCGATTGTCGCTAATACCGAAGAAGTGCTGTGATTTCTGTTCGAGCATCGAGCCAAGTGTGGTAACCGCAATAAGGACGATCAACCAAGTGGTTATCAATAGTGTTTTTCCGGTGTGCATGGTGTGTTCTCCGCGGTGGACGGGATTTCGCGAAAATGAGGTGGACCCGGCAGCGCCTGAGTGTAGACGGTGTTTAGAGGTCTACAGTAGCTTCTTGCATCATCAACTGGATGCCGGCCACCGATCCCACTTGCTGTAACGCGTGCAGCAGCTCGTCATGCCTTTTTCGGGGTCTGAGTTTGACGTGATAGGCGTAGTCTAGGCGCTCGCCTTGCTGGATGTCGCGTAGAGTGATGAGCGAGAACGCTTTACAGTAACGGCGCAGTATTTCCTCCAATACCTGTTGATCGCTGCCGTCGGACGCCATATTGAACCGCAGCATGCCGTCGTAGTGACTGCTTGGGCCCAGCGGCGAATAATAGAGCAATACGGCAGCTAGTGAGAATGAGATGGTGCCGATGATCGCGGCTGCAAATGCGAACGCGCCGCAGGCAATGCCGGCCGCCAGTGACGCGAACAAGAACAGGGTGTCGCGTGGGTCTTTGAAGTTGGTACGAAAGCGGATGATCGCCATCGCTGCCATGATACCGATGCCGCGAGCAAGGCTGTCGCCGACCGACTGGATGACAGTGGCCGAGATGATTGAGATGAGCACGATGGCCTGTACATAATTGCGTGAGAACGACAGCCCGCGAAAGGTCTTTTGGTAGACCCAGGCCAGCAAGGTCGACAGCAGGAAGGCCAGCAGTACCACATAGATCAATATCCACACGTTCGCGGCTTCGGTGGTAGTTTGAATGGCGATGCTGTCTAACATAAGCGGGCTGGCCTCAGTGGTGGTGTGTTGCAGTATGATGTCAAAGAAACTGCAGTTTCGTGACCAGCATGGCCGCTCAGATTTATAGGAGGCTTAAGTGTTGCAGAGGGTGGGCGACGGTGTTTGCGGATGCTAGAGCGACTACACTGGTATACATCCGGGTTGTTGCCGGTATTCCGTGCAGTGGAAAAAAAATTATCACCATCGTGGATGGTTGATAGTGTGGCTACTATGGCGCGTTGAATCACATCTCCATCCTTAGGTTCGTTAACGGCACTTCCCTGTGCCACTTCCCTGCTCGGTCTCAAATTCGCTCTACGAACTCATATTTTGCACCCATGCAAGCATGATCACTTGCAGTATCTAGGTTGCATGGAATTTCGAGAAATAGATTTTAAGGTATGAGGATCTTCCGTCTGGAATTGTCCCTATCAATACCGCGTCTCTGTTAGTAGCTTGGGTAACGTCTCGATTTTATAAATTTTTAATTTTTGGGGATGAAGTGATCACTATTCAGTAATAAAAGGAAAACTACAAAAGCAACGGGCCCGAAATACTCAGGTTCCTTTTTTATCGTTCTCTTTTTGCTGTAGAAAAGGTAACCAACCTAGTATCGGTATAACAAAAATAAAAATAGTGTCAGATCTAACATTCCAATAATCAAGCCTTGCCTCTGCGGCCGATCAACCAACTTGCTTTGCCAGCTTGACCTAAAATTCCGAATCCTGGTGAGAGATTCGGGCTACAAATCAGCCAACATCAGAGGCTTACGCAACGTCCGACCGTCCATGTTAATTCGATTATCTCGCATGGCGATACGTCCTTCGCAGAACCATCTTATGCTCAATGGGTAAATGATATGCTCCTTTTTCAGCACTCGGCTGGCCAGGGTGTCTGGGGTATCACCTTCCAATACCGGCACAGTGGCCTGCAGTATCACCGGCCCACCGTCGAGTTCGTTAGTGGCGAAATGGATGCTACAACCATGCTGTTTGTCACCGGCCTCCAAGGCACGACGGTGGGTGTGTAGGCCGCGGTATTTTGGCAGCAGCGAGGGATGAATATTCATTATCCGGCCCAGGAAGGGGTCGATAAAATCTGTCGTGAGAATACGCATAAAACCCGCCATCACGATGAGGTCCGGCTGGTAGGCGGCAACGCGACGTTTCAACTCCCGGTCGAAAGAAGCGCGGTCTTCAAATAAGACGTGATCGATGATTTCAGTGGGTATGGAGGCCTTTGCGGCACGCTGCAGACCGTAGGCATCGGCTTGATTGCTGATAACAGCCTCGATTTTAGCGTTGATTTGGTCGCTTGCGCAGGCATCGATGATGGCCTGAAGGTTGGTTCCCCCGCCGGATATCAAGGCCACAATGGACGCGATTTTTGAGCTGTTCATGGTTTAGGGCTTAATGTTGATAGGTGCCGTGTTCAAAAAGGTTTCTATGCGGCTTCTCAATCGTACAGCACCTGAGGGGTGCCGTCGCCGTCGGCGATTTCTCCTATTACCCAGGTCTTAGTCTGTTGTTTGGCGCAATGCTCACGTACCTCATCCAGCTCCGTAGGGGCCACGATCGCTACCATGCCGATACCGCAATTGAAGGTTCGTAACATCTCCTTTTCTTGCACCTGTCCCATTTTCTGCAGCCAGCTAAAGATCTGTGCTCGTGGCCAGGTTGCGGTCCGTATATGCGCATTGAGACCCTGCGGTATGACCCGGGGCAGATTGTCGCTGAGTCCACCTCCGGTGATGTGGGCCAGGGCCTTTAAAACACCCTTTTGCAACAAGGGCATAATCACGGGAACATAGATATGGGTCGGCCTCAGCAGCACCTCAGCCAAGCTGGAGTTCTCAAATCTTTGCAGCGGATCGAGGTTGTGAGTCGCGAGTATTTTGCGGACCAGGGAAAAACCATTGGAGTGCAGACCACTGGAGGCCAGTCCCACCAGTTTATCCCCGCGGCAGACTTTGCTACCGTCCAAGAGCTTGTCTTTTTCCACGACACCGACACAAAACCCGGCGAGATCATACTCGCCTGGGTCATACATACCCGGCATCTCGGCGGTTTCGCCACCAATCAATGCCGCTCCAGCTTGCTTGCAACCTTCAGCAATGCCTTCGATGACCTGCGCAGCGACATCCACCTGCAGCTTGCCGGTAGCAAAATAGTCCAGGAAAAACAGTGGTTCCGCTCCCTGTACCAAGATATCGTTAACACACATTGCAACCAGGTCGATGCCGGGGCTACGGTGAATACCCAATTGTTGGGCCAATTTAAGTTTGGTACCTACGCCGTCGGTCCCTGACACCAGAACGGGGTTGCGGTAGCGTTGCATCGGGAGTTCGAACAGGGCACCAAAACCTCCGAGGCTGGATAAGACCTCTGCACGGTGGGTACGGGATACCGCGGGCTTGATGCGTTCAATGAGACTATTGGCGGCCTCTATGTCGACGCCGGCGTCTTGGTAACTAAGGCCCATCCCTGGATGGCGCGATGAAGAATTTGTCATGACGTAATAAGGTGGGTTAGCAATGCCAAAATACTAGCGATGCATTAGAATTGTGTAAACCGTCTCTGACGAGAGGGTTCAGCTATGGCACGATTATACCGTAGCGGATCGGTTTTCGGGTATACCTAGCCCGGGGTTGAGTTGGAATGTGGGAGCTATAGTGTAGACTATGACAAATGGCCTGTTAACAGGCCATTGTCCAGGTACAAAATCTCCATACCATGGAGTCTTGAAAAACCATCCTCGGGGCAGGTAACTGTGGTATGTTTATGGTATTACGATTCGACAATTCTATATCAACACC
>JBDLIZ010000390.1:0-5622 GCA_039714615.1 Pseudomonadota bacterium
ATCAGGCCCTGGCGCAGGTAGGAATCTTTTGGGAAGACACCCTGAGCACCCTGCAGATCCAAACTCCTGCACCGGCCATCGATCTCATGGTCAATGGCTGGTTGAGTTATCAGAACCTAAGTTGTCGTCTGTGGGCCCGATCGGCCTTCTATCAATCGGGCGGTGCATTCGGGTTCCGTGATCAATTACAGGATGCTGCCGCCCTGGTCTATCTGTCACCCGAGCTGACGCGCCAGCAGATCCTGCTTCACGCCGCCCATCAATTCGTCGAGGGCGATGTCTTGCACTGGTGGCACCCCCCCACCGATGTGGGTATCCGCACCCGATTTTCGGATGATCTGCTGTGGTTGCCTTTATTCACCTCATTCTATGTCCGGACCACGGGGGACCGTGCGATCCTGGATGAGCCGGTGAGGTTTCTTGAGGCCAGGCCCCTGGATCCGGGCGAGGACGAGGTGTTTCTGTTATCCGATGATTCGGGACACAACGCCGAGCTTTACGAACATTGCTGCCGGTCTTTGGACCGTTCGCTTACCAAGGGGGCTCATGGCTTGCCGCTGATGGGAACCGGTGACTGGAACGACGGTATGAACCGCGTAGGCCGGGAAGGGCGCGGTGAGAGCGTGTGGCTGGGGTTTTTCATCTATTACATCCTCGACGGATTTATTCCAATATGTGAAGCCCGCCATGATCGACAACGCGTCCGGCGCTACCAAGACTACCGCTCTGAGCTGAAAAAAACCCTCAACGACACCGGGTGGGATGGCGCCTGGTATCGGCGTGCCTATTTCGATGACGGGACGCCACTGGGTTCAGCGCAGAACGAAGAGTGCCGGATAGACGCCCTCGCTCAGGCCTGGGCCGTAATCTCCAAGGTGGCCCCCGCACACCGTATCGAACAGGCCATGGATGCCATGGAGCAATACCTAGTCTCCGAACAAGAGGGGATCATCCGGCTGCTAAGCCCGGCGTTCGACCAGGCACCCTGGGACCCCGGTTATATCAAGGGCTATCTCCCTGGGGTTCGGGAAAACGGAGGACAGTATACCCATGCCGCATTGTGGGCTGTCCAGGCCATGGCCGAAGCGGGACGTATCGAGCGAGCTACTACTTTGTTGGAGATGATCAGCCCGATCAACCATTCACGCACCCCAGACGACACCGCCGCCTACCAGGTGGAACCCTATGTAATCGCCGCTGATGTGTATGGCGTCTCACCTCATGTAGGCAGGGGTGGATGGACCTGGTATACCGGTTCAGCAGGATGGATGTACCGCGTCGCCTTGGAATCTATACTAGGATTTCAGCTCGTTGAAGGGAGCAGCCTTCATCTCAAACCTCGAATTCCCGAAACCTGGAAGGGCTTTAAGCTGAGTTATCGTTGCCTGGATAAAAAAACGGTATACGAAATAGCCGTTTCCAACGACGCCAAACAAAGGGGTGCGGTCGTTGCCGTAGATGTGGACGGAGAAATGTTGGAGATTAAAGATGAAACGGCGCGAATCCCACTGATACGCGATGGAATGATCCATCAGGTGCATGTGAGATTGGGATAAAAGGGCCAAGGGTGCCCAGATAGTGTGTATCGAGTTACGGAATACGATCCGCAGGAAGACGGACCGAAATCCGTTGTCGCCCATGTTTTCGATAAATCTGAAAATCCTTATCCAGCGTCAACAGCACTGCACTATCCCGAAGCTCAGACATTCGTACCAGACATGCGTCCGCAAAAGAAATAGGTAAATCCCGATATTTTTTCATTAGTTTATTTACCGCAGGCACATGATTGCTGAAGGGGAACGAAACATCCATGAACCCGATTTCAGCTAACTGTATGACATGTTGTGGGTTGCCTCCACCTCGCAGAATAATATGGCATGCCTCCGAAATGACTGCTTCACAGGTAAATAAAGGTGGCTTTATGGTCGCAAACTGCTGCTTAGCCCAGACATAGTGCCGATCACGAGCATTGAGTAATGACACTAAAGGCCCGGTATCCAATAAAACCGCTGATCTCATTCTCCATAGTCGCTCAAATAAGTTTCATTGGTGCTGAGGTCTTCGGGCCCATCAATACAACCCACCAGTTGCCCCGCAAGGTCCAATGCCGAGATATTTTCAGAAACTTCTGGTTTTTCCAGATACGATGACAAAGCGCCTCGAAGCAATTCCGACCGGGATCGGTTGAGTTGGCGCGCTACAGAAGAAAGTTTTCGATCGAGTTCTTCAGGAATTTTGACTGTTAGCGTTTTCATGGAATGAGTATCCGTATTACCATTGTGACATATAAATAATACGACTAAGATGATCTAAAATCAAACACCACGGTCCGTGCGCAAGCTAGAGTCAAACCGTGACAGTCACAATCGGGCCGATATAAGATTTTGCTTCCTAAGGGGAGTAGCCGCCCCATCTCAAACAGGGGCGCATGTCAACATACTTGGCGGATCCGTCGTGGCATGCGCAGCCGGTTGGCTTGGCTCTGGTGTCGATTTCCGCTATGGGTGTGATTGCGGGACGGACGATATTGGCTCGAATTCTAAAAACCACACTGCACCGCATCAGCGGGATTTTCTTCCTGGCGCTGGCTGGCATCTCTTTGTACAAGGCAATCGATACCCTTCTTGGATGAGCGAGGTTGACACACAAAACACGCCAAGGCGCCAAATCACTTTAAATCTGCTGAAAGATAGACAAGTGTAATAGAGATCTCGGCTCCTGGGCTACAATCCTTCCTTCATTATTTCTTTTCCTACATCATAGTAAGAAATCATTCCTGCGAGCCGGCCGGATTGCCTTTCCACTACTGGAAGATTGGCTTTGGTCTTGTAAAGGGTCAACAGCATTTCGACTATGGGTGTGTCGGGATGCACAACTTTAACACCCTCTTTCAGGCATATGGTTACCGGATAATCGATCGCCTTTTTCAGGCGTCGGCGTAGATCATCCATGGTTGATGTCACATAAGGCATGGAATCTAGAGGATACTTTTCCTTTTGCATGGTCGCAATCTTGGGCAACACTAGAAACAGCAAACAGCTAACGCTGATAACACCGAGAAAACGGCCATTTTCATCTACCACCGGCAAGCTGCGCAGATGTTCTTCCATAATCTTGGCAGCGGCCATACCGATGGTATCGGTGGGTCGTAGGGTCGTGGGATTGGAATTCATGAATATTTTTGCGGTCATAACAACACCCAAGCATTGCGGATTAGAGATATCGTAAATAGATATAAACACTCGCGATTAGGATACTCACAATCATGAGCGGAAAGGCCATGGCCATGAAAGGCAAAAACCGGATACGGTGCCCGGCCCGTTCGGCAAAACCGGCAATGATAAGGTTGGCGCTGGCTCCGATCAGGGAACCATTTCCCCCGAGACAGGCCCCAAGCGCAAGAGACCACCATAGAGGCAGCAGAAATTCCTCACCACCGAATGTCGGGGCCATGGACTTGATCATTGGAATCATCGTCGCCACGAAGGGGATATTATCTACCAGGGCTGAAGCAACCGACGAGACCCACAGTATGGCCATCGCCGTAATGGTCATGTCACCCCCCGTGAGATCGATGACCTGGTTGGCCAATATAGTCAAAAGCCCCGCCCGTTCAATACCGGCAACCACGATGAACAGACCGACAAAGAAAAAGATGGTAACCCATTCCACCTCGGCAAAGGCGTGATGCACATTTTCAGCCTGTTCTTCAGCGTCATGACCCACATTAGACAACAACAGTAGCAAGGCACCACCAAACATAGCGATCGTAGCCGGCTCTAAGCCCATGGGATGCGCAATCACGAAGGCCGTAACGACAAGACTCAGCACAAAAAGCGATTTCTTCAACAAGGGTATATCCTTGATGGCCTCGCTTTCTCTAAACTGCATTACCCGTTGTCGCGCCGCCTCCGAAGCCTGCATCTTGCGTCCCCAGATCAAATAGATGATCACGAGGGTGATCAACATAATAAATGGCGTGATCGGGGCAAGATTAATCAGGAAATCATTGAAACTCAGATGTACCGCTGAGCCAATCATGATATTTGGTGGATCACCAATCAGAGTAGCCGTACCGCCGATGTTCGAGGCAAAGATCTCGGAGAAGAGGAATGGGTAAGGTTCGACCTCAAGTTCTTCAGTAATCAGCAATGTCACCGGGGCAATGAGCAACACCGTAGTTACATTGTCCAGCAGGGCCGAGAACACCGCGGTGACAATGGAAAGCATGAGCAAAATACCCCAAGGGCGAGCAGCCACCTTTTTGGCAGACCAAATAGCCACATACTGAAAGACACCACTGCGACTGGTAATCGAAACGATGACCATCATGCCGGTTAGCAAGCCCAGGGTATTGAAATCTACGCCATCAATCGCGGCCTCTTGGTTGAGCACCCCGAGAGTAATCATCAATCCAGCGCCCAGCAGGGCGACGATGGCTCGATTAATCTTTTCAGTAACGATGAGCACATAGGTGGCAATGAACAGAAGAGTCGAGACCCATAGGGGATCCAGACCGAATACGACATGACTTACCGTAGTTGCTTGATCGTGCATCATCAGGCCCCTATCTTTTATGGGTAATTTTAACGTTGACAACCCGACTACAGGATTCGCATTCCTAAGATAACGAATATTGATTAACGCACTTTTTGCGAGTGAGAGTTTGGCGTCTCTGTTTTGGTAAACACCTCTCGCGTAATCCTCTCCAAGATATCCCAAAAAGAAACCATCCCTACTACTTTCTGAGCCTTACCTTCCACAACAATGACCGGCAAACTGGAATCCGCACTCCTGTTCAACAACTTCAATAGATCCGGATATGTCGTGTTAGGTGTGCAAAAGACCAGGCGCTTCTTCCTCTCAAGGAACTCGGATACGGGTCGATCTCCTGCCTTGCGCAAACGTTGGTACATCTGACCCTCTTCGTCCGGGAGAAAGCTAAGATCGCTAAGACTATGTCCCGAGAATTCGGTGGCTGCCTTGGGAAGTAACAAATGGCTCAAGCGACGAATACCAAAAAGACCCACGAAACACCCACTGTCATCCACTACAGGTAGGTTGCGAATCTGGTGTTTACGCATCAGCAACAGGGCCTTGGAGACGGTATCGGCGGGATGCAATGTCTTTAGGCGCGAGCTCATAATAGACCCTACTGTCATGTTAGTTCTCCCAAACTCTGGTAGTTACAATTTTCTTTTATAACACCTTCCTGGCCTAGGAGCCTATCGGATTTAGGTAATCGTAGCGAGGGAAAGATGGTTTGAGGCAGATTTTTCGAGCATTTGAGGCGAATAGCTGTAGCTATTTAACGAAAAGGATCGGGAAATCTGTCCAAATCCGGCTTTTCCGCAGTAGATTACTCCTAAGTCCGACAGGCTCCTAGACCCAAACTAACTCACAAGGAAACAAATTTTCGAGTAGAGGCCTCGATTCAGAAAAGATTTTCTAAAAGACAGGAAAATAAAGAGATGGGGACAGATTTTGATGACTCTGCGCCACGCTCTGGCATATCCCAGATCAATTCAAGCTGGATTTCAACTCATCGATGGGCTGGGGTTGCCCCAGATAAAAACCCTGGGCCCGATCACAACCCCATCGTTTGAGCTGATCGAGCGTTTC
>JBDLIZ010000391.1:0-5605 GCA_039714615.1 Pseudomonadota bacterium
TTACGTGGACATCGATGCCCATCACGGGGATGGTGTCTTCTACGCCTTCGAGACCGACCCCCGAGTGATATTTGCCGATCTTCACCAAGATGGGCGTACCTTGTATCCCGGCACGGGCTTTGCGACCGAGACAGGGGCGCAAGAGGCCAAAGGAACAAAGCTCAATATCCCTATGCCACCAGGGGCCGGAGACGAGCAGTTCATGCAGGCCTGGCCCCGGGTCGAGGCCCTGCTGGAGAGCTATCCACCGCAGTTCATTCTTCTGCAATGTGGTGCCGACAGCATCGCCGGGGATCCCATAACCGCCATGCGTTATTCGAGCGCCGCCCATGCCCATGCCGCCCGACGCCTGCGCAAACTCGCCGAGCGGCACTGCAAAGGCCGACTGCTGGCGCTGGGGGGTGGGGGATACAACCTGGGCAATATCGCAACGGGTTGGACCGCGGTAGTGGAGGCATTACTGGATTGAGAACAGGTAAAGGTCGGTTGGGTCAATACCGCACAGATTCTAAATTCAATACCCGCAGCTGGGGCGCAGAGTAACCGGGATTTTCTAGCCCCGTATACGGAGACCCAGATCTTGAATTTCTACCATGCCGCGCAATATTTGGCCGATGCCGCCGAGGCGGCATTCCCTCGCGATAAAGCTCAACGCGAGCAGTGGCACACCGATCACTACCATGACCTTAAACACAAGCAGTGTGCGGCAAGCCGAATCTTGAAAGAGATGCAGGGGTTATCGCAGCTGCGTTTAAGTGAGCCCATCCGGGAGCAGTTAGAGGCGGCCATCACTTATTTTGTCAATCACAAACACCAGATGATATATGCCAAGTAACGGACTGAAAATCCCCGTGACGGCAGTTCGATTCTGTCCCTGGCCACCATCTGTATTTCAAGTAAAAACAACAAGTAATCACCGCCGGCAAGCATCATTCCAACCACTGAAAAACCGAGCAGGGGGATTTTTGGTCCCCGTGTTGGTAGTTTCTCAATTGAAAGCCAGTACCTTTATCTGGCCAGCGTATCGTTAAAAATGTATTCGGCCCCTTTTTCTTTCACCCTTCCTCCTCCGGTACAATAACCCTGTGATTGAGAATACAAGCAAGAGGTAGAAGGACGGGTCAAAATGTGTAGTCTGGCCTACTGTACAGCCACCGCCACCACCACCCGTCGTACCACCACCCGTCGTACCACCACCCGTCGTACCACCACCCGTCGTACCACCGCCGGTTCCGGTTGTATTGTTTGTCCTGCCGGTGAGGGTGACTGATAGAACAGGAGTCACCGGATCAGTGGATGTAATCTGTAGTCGTGCGGACCAGTTGGCAGTCTGGGTGGTGAATGGCCGGAAAGTCACTGTAACCATGCAGCTGTGATTTAAATTAGGCAATATATCCTGCGGGCGCAGCTGGCTGCTGGTGCCGGTGCAGGTGTTGGCATCGATAGTGAATTGCCCCGGGTCACTTCCTGATAATACCGTTGCCGTTACTGTTAGCCATCCTGTGCCTGGGTTGGTTAATACGATATCGGTTGACGGATAGACCGTCGTCGGGGTAGCCGGGACGTTCACGGTTCCAAAGTCATGTGATGCGGGTGTAGCCTGTAATACGCCAGTGCCATCTAGATTTGCACTCAACTTGCTGATAAATAGATCTGTTCCACCACCATTGTAGCTCGTGTCATAGCTAGAACTGGTCAGGTCAATGGCATCGCGCCCGATTGGTGTTATTGCCTGTCCGATGACATACAGGTTGCCGGTGGAATCGGCGGCAATATCGCAATTCAGTTTACATTGCCCGTGCAGCGTCGTGGCCGCGAACAGATCAGACAGAGCGGGATCGAAGCGGCCTATAAACAATTTTAGCGGGCTGATGTTGTCGTCAATCGGATCGTACGCGTCTGCCGGGTATGGAAAATCTGAGGAACTTTCTCCAACCAGAACAACCTCTCCTCCAGGGGTGACAGGATCAAAAATCAAACTCGTTGGCAATGTCCTGTATAAATAGGTGGCGGATTGAATCTGCAAATTGTTATCCAGGCGTACAGCCGTTCCCAGGGCAGAACCTTGTGGTGTTGAGGGGGGGATGGCCTGCAACCATGCGCCGGCAGTGGTCGGAAAATCCGTGGAACGTGTGTGGCCTGTAATATACAGATTCCCGTTCGCATCGTTTGTTATGGCTTTTGCGACATCCTGCCCTGTACCACCGAGGTAGCGTGCGTGTGTCAGCGATGTCAGATTGCTGTCAAAGCGAGCGATGTAGGTGTCGTTGGTGCCGCCGGAAAAATCGCCGCCGGTTACGGTTACCGGTAACGTAGCATGGGGTGCCCATCCGGCTATATAGACATTATTCGAGCTATCAAGTGCGATTCCAACAACGGACTCGGTCAGATTGTCATTGCCACCGGTTCCGTAGTAGGTCGCTGCCAGTACAGAACTCAGGGAAGGGTCCATCTTGACAATGAATGCATCGTGCCCGCAAGGGAACCCAGCAAAACCCGTGCTGATTTCAGTCTGGTAGGCATTGGCGGGGACGGGTAAGGTGTGCGAGGTGGTGTTGCCCGCCAGATAGATGTTACCGCTGCTGTCGGCGGTGACTGCCGACGCATATTCGGCGCCACTGCCAACGCATTCCGCTCCCGTGTCTCCAAAATAGGTGGATACAATTAGTGTCGACAGGTCTGCGCTCATTACGGCAACAAATGTATCCCGAAGGTTTGAAAACGTTGTTTTTACGGTGCCTGCGGTTACGGGGAAGTCCGGGCTGCCCGTGTCGCCACCAAGGATTATATTGCCTGATGGGTCGAAGGCCATGTCACGAACCGCATCAGCGCCGGCACCACCGAGAAACGATGCCGCAATCACGGTTGACAGGTCGGATGACATTCTGACGATAAAAATATCCTCATTCCCGTTTGTGTCATGTGTTGTGTCGTAGGCGCCCGCAGTAGTCGGGAAGTCCAGTCCATGGGTGATGCCCGTAGACAGGATTTCATCCGCGGCAGCATCGTAAAGGATGCGCACGGACTCAGTATCCGCGTCAGCATCAGTTGAACCAATGTAAGTCGAGGCCAGTAAGGGATCTATGACCAGAGTATGTGCCGGATCATGTTCGCCAAGATCAAATCCATAGAGTTCTCCATCCACGACATATTGAACACCAACACTGTGATGTATGCTGTCAATTTCCTGATAGGCGATCGGGCGACTGAAGCGTACTGGACCGAGCGCTGTGGTTGCAACAAGCTCCCCGGCATCATCAACCGTAAGGGATTGTGCGCCAGACAGGCGCCACCTTATCTTTTCTGGATTTCCGCCTGGAGATACTGTCAAAACTTTTTCAATGCTGTTTCGGTTGAGTTGCAATGTCAGATCAATACCGGGGTAAACATCGTTCCATCCGATCGACTTGTAGCTTGTCAGATTGGCGTCACGGTTCCAGTCCTTAATCAGGCCAAAGAAGTGGATACTTGTTTTCGACTCTGAAATACCCTTTGGGTTTGCTTGAGAGGCCCCGACCAGCTGCTCTTTCAGGACCCAGTCATTTCCGGGCGGTTTTGAATTGATCCGATAGGTGATTTCTCCGCTTTGTGTGACAAACGTATCGCCGTAAAAGCTGCTCGTGTGAAATGCTACATCAGGATGGCTAATCTGCCCGTTGTTCGGTATAAACGGCAGGCCTGCACCTTGTGTATGAATAGCCAAATCAGGAGCGCGCGGTAACAGTCCATTTGAGCCAATCATCCAAACTATCGAAATCACTATCAGACCAAGTAACAGCGTGAAATAAGACTTTCTGCTTTGCGTTACCATCGAGGTGTTCCTTGTCTCATGCAGAATTCGCGAAATACGTCACATATAACCCAGCCGTTGGCGGGCAGCCTGGTGCAATCCTTTGTATTTCTCAACATTTCCGTAACCCCTTGATGAATTGCCGGTAAAAGGCCTAATCAGAATCGATTTGCCCAGGTTGTTCAGTAGTACTTATTCGGCCGCAGGCTGCTATTCTGGATGAGGGACAAGGCCCGACTCTGCACGCCTGGTTCCAGGAAAACCGCTTTCAATCACACACCATTCGGCGCCGACTCACGGGCCAGTGATATCCACGCCGGTTCTGTACATTTGAGGAATAGAATCACTGGTGCCGGGATGGGAATTCATGCGTGTCCGTAAAAGCCAATTATCCGTTAATTTGCATTGAATTCAGATCCACAATTTGCACTGAACATTGACCCACAATAAGCCTGTCAACATATTGTAATAATAAGATTTATTACTCAATCAATAGGTCAGTTATTGGGACCGATCAATCTGCTTTACACATTATGATAGGAGAAAGCTGGGAAAAGAAGCACAGTCTGGGACGATAAAGCCAATGAATTAAGGGAAGTCGTTAGAGAGTGATTGTGAGATGATAGGGAATTGCAACCCCACCGATCACTCACAAAAAGGAGCAGCCCATGACGGGGCTGCACCGCACTGCACTGACGACTTCCCAAAAGATAAAGTGTGCCGCAAGTGCGTTGGCACAGCAACAGGAACATGGGACAGAGACACGGTTAAGCCAGACCTATGGGATTTCCCGGCCCACCGTCTATGCTGCCGGAGCAACAGCGCAAGAGGTGCTTCACAACCACTTGGAGCCATCAAGCTCAGCGCATTGCCTGGCCTGCGTGTCAGTCGATGAGGCTCAGTTGAGGCGAGCGATCGTGGCCCTGCGGGTGATGGCGCCCAATGCGTTACGTCCGATAGAGGATCTGATCCCGATTTTATATCCCGGGGTACGGCTCTCGTACGGTAAGGTGCAGGGGATCGTCGTTCAAGCCGAGCGTAATGCGCATCGGTTCAATCGTCAAACCGAGTTATCTGGGATCGGCAGTGCGGCGTTGGATGAGTTGTTTAGCCAAGGTGATCCGGTATTGTCGGGGATTGATCTGGACAGTGGCTATCTGTTTGCGCTGTCATTGTGTGAGAGTCGTAGTGCCCAGGACTGGGCTGAAGTCCTCCATCAGGGTAAGCCGCAAGGACTGGGCTTATCGGTGGTGGTCAAGGACGCGGCGCTGGGGATTGAGGCGGGGGTGAGAGAGGTCTTTCCGCTAGCTGAGCAGCGCGATGATTGTTTCCATGTCCTCGACGAGATGAATAAAGTGCGCCGTCGCCTGGAGCAAAGCGCCTATAAGGCCATCAGGCGTGAGGAAGAGCGACACGCTCAACTCAAGCGAATCCCGGTAAAGCAGCACAACAGACGTCGCCGATAACGGCATAAAATCGCTTGGGCGCGACGCCGATGCCGGCAGGCCATCGAACGCCATGATGACTTTGAAGCGGCCCTGAGGCTAGCCCAAGAGGCCTTGGAATGTGTTGATCTGGAGCGCGGTCATCTTCGCGGTGGCGAGGAGGTAAAAATGATGTTTGAGCAGGCCGCGCAGGCGATCGCGGCCATCGACGATGTCCGATGCGGAAAATTAGCGCGTTATTTGAAAAATCGCGCCCCGGGACTCTCGCTGACCACCGCCGATCTAAACCTCCGGATGGCGGAACTGGATGCGATGTACCCCGCCCAAGCGGTGGTGTTGGCGTGTATGATTTGGCGGTTGGTCGGCGAAT
>JBDLIZ010000392.1:0-5594 GCA_039714615.1 Pseudomonadota bacterium
TGTCAAAAGGATCGAAAATTGCCGATCCGCATCCGGCCTCTGTAGGTCTGCTTACAGTACGTTCCGGCCATCCAGGCTGAAATCCTGTACTTCCGATTAGGGTCGACTCCTGCCTGTTAGCGAAATCTTATATAAGGATTTCATGTAGTTTCGGGTTCGGCCGGTAACTTGCCGTTCGCGGCGGGGACGAAGCTACTTCCTGGCCCAGCTGTGTACGGGGAAGATCGGCCACTTTCAGACCTTTAGTGCAAGACAATAATGGCGAGCGAAGCTGCCATCTCTTCTGATACTACTTTACCGTTGCGCGCTGTGAAATCAATCAGCTGAGATTGACTCTATGCTATGTGGGACACGCTGGATCTTCAGGATTCTTCTTGCAGTATCCTTTGCTCGGTGTCCGTCCCCCACCGTCGCTTCCAGTATCGGTAACGGTCACCTCACTCCAAGAGCTGCTCCAAGAGATACCCACGCTATTGAAGGCTCCGACGCGATAGTGGAATATTCCAGTGCCGCTCGAATCGTCAATCGATTCCACATTTGGCCCCGTAGTTGCCACGACAGACCTGCCTGTCCACCGGCCACGTTTATTCTTCTTTTCGCGCTCAACATGGAACCCCTCTTCGTCACTACTCATGTCTAACCAGGATATTTTCGCCGTACCATCCTGATTATCAGCGCCCGATACACCCATCGGCGCGTTAGGCGCAGCAACCGCGTTGTTTATCGCCACAGTGACGTCCTGCGAATTCATCCCGGGGGCACCGCCGTTATCAAATACCGTGAGCGTGACCGTGTATGTGCCTGAGTCGGCATAGGTGTGGTTCGGGGTGATGCTCGTGCCCGTACTACCGTCTCCGAAGTCCCAGCCATAGCTGACGATGGAACCATCGCTGTCGCTCGACCCACTGGCATCAAAGTCGCAACTCAGATCTGTGCAGCTGAATGTATAACTGGCCGTCGGGACCAAGTTGCTGCTGCCAAGCGTTGCCTGCATCGCCGAATAAGCCTGCACCAGACCATAGCCATAGGTCGAATCGAAGCCGGGGTTGCCGAGATCGAGCGCCGTGGATGTAAGCGCCTGGTAGACCTCGTCAGGCGTTGTAGCAGGTCTGTTGGCGATCAGCATGGCCGCCACGGCCGCTACGTGGGGAGAAGCCATCGAGGTTCCTTGGAAAAAGTAGTAATTCCACCCATTCCCGATGTCGGTCTCCTGCAGCACGCCATCTCCGTAGCCGTCTCCATTGGCGTCTGTGCTGGTATCGCCACCAGGGGCCATAATATCCAGACCCTCACCTCTGTTAGAGTATCGGGTAATCTGGTTGCTAAAATCTGTTGCTCCGACGGCAATCGTGGTCAGATGGCTTGCGGGGTAACTGACATTTTGTAGAGAGCCGTCATTCCCCGACGCACAGACGACCGTTACATCATTGTCGTATGCGTAATCCAGCGCAGGCCCCAAGACATCGTCATAGGTGATACCCCAGTGGGCAGCGATGCCCAAGCTCATGTTGATAACGTTGGCCGCGTGATCGACCGCATAATAGATGCCATCGGCAATGTCCGCGAACGAACCAGAGCCTGAATCATCTAGGACCTTGACCGGCATCACGCAGGCACCGTATGCCATACCCGCCACACCGGTGCCATTATTGGTATTCTGGGCGATCGTGCCCGACACGTGCGTCCCGTGCCCGTCCCTATCAGAAGCATCGCTGTCGCCATTGACGATGTCGGTCTCCAAGGTATCAACACAGCTGACGCCGTCCGGCGCCGGCGGCACGGTCTGTTTCAGTCCGGTATCCAGCACGGCCACCGTAGCGCCTGACCCGTTACCCAGATCCCAAGCCGACTCGCTCTGAATGTGTGTTAAATGCCATTGGTAAGGGGTGTAATAGGTGTCGTTGACGGCCGAAAATGCATGCGCGATATGATTTAGCCCAGCGCGTCGTCCCTGACCCCGCAGACTTTGAACCTGAGCCATTTCCCGACCAGGTTCTACCGCAATCACACTGATCCCGGCATGCGGAAGGAATTTAAGAACCTGTTGTCCTGGCAGTTCCTGTGGGGTGGCGTAGATTGCGACTTCGCCTGCACGGAATGGAGGGCCCGGTTCCTGTCCACCCGGGATAGCAGCGCCTGCCCTACTCATCAACCCTAACAGGCACATGGCCAGCATGGTCAACACTTTCACTCTTCGTATTTTCGTAAGTACATTCATGCCGCGAACCCCGCTAACTTCTGTAAATCCAGCTCTTATTTATTCAGCCAAGTCTTTATTGTCATTCATGGCTGTTATTTTAACCATACACTCTGTAGATATTTATCTCCAAACGCTGATAAGTACGTAGAAACACTTACACAAAGCGGTTTGAGGTGAATCTGTGAAGGTCTTAAAAGAGTCGACTCCTGCCTGTTAGCGAAATCTTATATAAGGATTTCATGTAGTTCCGGGTTCGGCCGGTAACTTACCGTTCGTGGCTGGGACGAAGCTACTTCCTGGCTCGGCTGTGTACGAGTAAGAACGGCCAACTTCGGAAGTACACAGCACAAATAAAAACGGCGGCCCGGAGGCCACTGCTGTTGATGATTAATATGAGTCCTATTCGTTAACCGGGACTGTTGTCACGGATAGCCGTGAGCCGGTATTCCTGGAACCTGCTTGTAGTCATAGTGGCGGTTTCAAGAAAAGAGACGGAACCATCTCCGCACTTTTCCAAATTGGGTAAGAGCTACAGTGATGTTATCGCCACTGTTACCCCCACGTTCTTTGGCCAGCTGCACCAGATGTTCAGCAGCTGTCTCTAAATTATTTTTTGATGCAATGGCAACGGCTTCTTCCGGATCAACCGACTCCCAGAACCCGTCACTGCATAGCATGAAGAGGTCTCCTTGCTGCACATCAGCCGCTCCATGTTCAGGATTTGGTTGTTGCTCTCCCCCCAGTCTCATCGTCAGCTGATTTTGAAGTGGGCTCGTGGCCATCTCGTCCTCTGTCATTTTTCCCTGCGAAACAAGCAACTGGACCATGGAATGATCAAGTGTTCGAGTTAATATCTTTCCATTCCTAAAGTGATAGAGTCGGCTATCGCCAACATGAGCCCAGCATGCTTCATCAGCTGACAGATACAACAATACGCAAGTACTTCCAGGTGACTGGCTGCCCTGTTCACCAACGTTTACAACCGCTTGATGCGCCTGATTACAGATTTCTTCCAGAGAGGTCAGTGGATCGGCTGCACTTGCCGTTACGAAACACTGTTTCGAAGAGTCTACAACGGCTTGTGCAGCTAACGCCCCTCCATGGTATCCCCCCATACCATCTGCAACCACGATTAGATAATCATCGCCGCTTTGGGAAGCGATAATTTCTACGCGGTCTTGCTGCTCATCGCGTCCACCTATATCTGAAGCAATGCCAAATCGCCATGACATGACGGTTCTCCTGAAAGTTAATATGGTGCCCCACACGTAGAGGGGCAGCGTGTCATTCGAATATAGATTTAATTCCCTTGAAGAGCCGGGTCGGAACATCTGTTATGGCATAGGTTCTTTGTTGAAGAGCTGCCAATCTCAGGTTCTCCGGCTGTACACGAATGCCCTCTTGTACATAGTGCCTGGCATTGACATATTCGAACCGGTCAAGTGCCTGCTCCGCAAGGTCTGCGTAACGATTCGCGATTTCCGCCAGTCCCTGCCAGGCTGCTTCATGATCCGGAGCCTGCTTGATGACTTCCTGATAATAGAAATACGCATTATCCTCCACCGGCGTTGTCAGTTTGTCCGCGTCCATGGCAACCTTCGCCTTGTGCAAATACTGTTCGACCTCGGATTCCGGGCTGTGTATAGACAGCTCATCTGGTGTCTGACCGAGCATCCAAACCGAGCCAGTAACAAGAACCAGTATTAGCCCCAACATTAACCAGCGCCGATTAACGTCCCTTGTTCGTCCGGCAAGACTATTCATCAGGATCCGGAAACCGTCACCGGTCACATGCTGCAAAACTGCGGGTGGGCCTGCGGCCAGCTCATCCCGGGTAATTTGAACCGTCTTTGCCGGATTAATGGAAGCAGGTGAGGAATCACGCAGGCTGCGGACCAGCCCCACGACCTTTGCTGATATTTCCTCCACGGGTGTCGTGTGTCCTATTCTGTCTAAAAATGCAACCATCCCGGCTGCAGAGTCGAAGCGTTTCTCCGGGTCCTTCGCAATCATGCGCTCAAGCAGCCCCTGATAACGTTCCAGATGAGGTGGTAACAACGGGATCGGTTCTGTGATGTGTGCCATCACTGTTTCAATGTACGACCCGCCCAGATAGGGTTTGCACCCTGTGAGCATCTCATAGAGGATGATCCCAAGGCTGTAGATGTCCGTACGTCCATCCAGTGACTTGCACTCTGCCTGCTCGGGGCTCAGGTAATCCGGGCTGCCTATAGCCGTTCCATCCATGGTTAACCTGGTGTCCTGCTCCAGCTGTTTCGCAATGCCAAAGTCTGTCAGTACAGGTGTGCCATCCTTGCGAAACAGGATATTGGCAGGCTTGATGTCTCTGTGGACAATACCTTTCCTGTGCACAAAATCGAGGGTTTCGCCAATAGTTCTTACTAGATCGATCGCGGCTGCGGGAGCTATCCCTTCCCGTATCCGTGCTTCCAGATCACCCCCGCCAAGGTATTCCATGGAGATATAGTGCTGGCCTTCAATGACACCAATATCGTGTATGGTAATAATGCCCTGGTGGTTCAACGAGGCAATGATTCGACCCTCGTTGATGAAGCGTTTGGACTGCTCGGGCTTATCAAACTTCTTTAGTAGCTTGAGCGCGACGCATCGATCCAGCGATTCCTGGGTTGCCAGATGCACAGCCGCCATGCCACCTTCGGCGACTAGTCGTTCTACTTTGTAGCCCGGGATATCCACTTCAGTTTCTGTCTGCAGTTTCCTCCGGGTGGTTCGTAACGAACTGAATGGCAATGCGGCGGGCTGACAGATTGTCGCCATTCTTCAGTTTGACTTCATTGTTTACCCGACTCCCATTCAACTGGACCTGGCCACGTTTCCCGGGTACGAGGTAATAACCATCGATTCTGCGATCGACTCTCATGGCAGACCGCGGAACAAACCATCCCCTAATGACAAGGTCACTCAGAGGATCTTTTCCTATCGTGAAGGTCTGATTGGTCAGTGGACGCTTCCGTTGTCGCCCATCCTTGTTGTGTATCAGCAGATAGGCTCCATTCACCGGATTTTGTTGCCTGAGCAACCGGTCAAGCTGGGAGACATCAATGTCAACAGTACCCGCGCCATCGACAGGGTTTGATGCCTGACTCACCGGTTTTCCGGTTTCTGTTTGCAGGTCCAAAGGGGTAAATTTAAGTGTATATTTGAGGATGCTGATCAGATCACCATATTCAAGCAGCTTGCGGCTCACCGGTTCACCGTTGACGTTGGTGCCATTGGTGCTACTCGCGTCCTCTATGTAATACGACTTCCCTTCCTGCACAATCCGTGCGTGGTGTGCGGATACGCCAGAGTTATCGATCTGGATATCATTGTCTTTGCTTCGCCCAATGGTGGTGAGTGCTTTTTTCAGTTC
>JBDLIZ010000393.1:0-5574 GCA_039714615.1 Pseudomonadota bacterium
ATTCGTCGCTGAATGATCCCTCTATGCGAGGGCGTGAGGTTACATTTTAGATTTAATCAGGCCTCAAAGCCTTTCTCCGCGTAGCGGCTTCGTCCAACTGGGCCTTCAAGTAAACACCCTATTATGTCTGATGGCCTGCTCGGTCTATGAACTTAACAACCTATCAATCTCAATTCTTTGCCTGGGAGCTCACTCGCCATGCGGCTGGTGACTCTGTTGAATCGTTGGGTTCCACCCTCGTTGATGCCCAGGTAGACCTGAACCCCCATCAGGTTGAGGCGGCATTATTTGCCTGCAAGAACCCGCTTTCCCGAGGCGTCATCCTCGCCGATGAAGTTGGGCTCGGTAAGACCATCGAAGCGGGCCTGGTGCTCGCCCAATTCTGGGCTGAGCGCAAGCGGCGCATTCTCATCATCGTACCCGCAAACCTGCGCAAGCAGTGGCATCAGGAGTTGCTGGACAAATTCGCGCTTGATGCTGTCATTCTCGAGGCCAAGAATTACAACCAGTTCAAGAAGCAGGGCAAGGCAAATCCCTTCGATACCCGTCAGCCGGTGATCTGCTCCTATCAGTTCGCCAAGTCGAAAATCGAAGACGTGCGTAAGATTCCCTGGGACCTGGTGGTCTATGACGAGGCCCACCGCCTGCGCAATGTCTACAAAAAGAGCAACGTCATCGCCAATACCCTGAAGGAAGGCCTGTCTGGCGTTCACTCGAAGGTGTTGCTCACGGCTACCCCGTTGCAAAACTCGCTACTGGAGCTTTTTGGCTTGGTGAGTATCATCGACGAACGGGTGTTTGGAGATCTGGACAGTTTCCGTCGCCAGTTCGCACGCTTAAACGATGACGCGGTATTCCAGCAGCTGCGCAACCGCATCGCACCCCTGTTCAAACGCACCCTGCGCAAGCAGGTAGCCCACACCATCGCATATACACGGCGTATTCCGCTGGTGCAGGAATTCACCCCCACACAGGATGAAATCCATCTGCGGGAGCTGGTGGCGGATTATCTGCGCCGGCCGGAACTCAAGGCGTTACCCAGCGGCCAACGGCAACTCATCTCGCTGGTGCTATGGAAGTTGCTGGCATCGTCCACCTTCGCTATCGGCGGTGCGCTAGGCACCATGGCACAGCGCTTGGAAAAGCTGTTGGAGCAGTCCAACCAGGCTGAATCGTTGATCGAGTCGTTGGATCGGGATTACGAAGCCCTCGATGAAGATTCCGAGGAGTGGGAGACTGAGCTCATCGAGCAGCTACTCGACGACAAGGACAAAGAGGCCGTCCAGAAAGAAATCGTCGAGTTACGCCGCTACGAGGAAATGGCGAAGCAGATCCGCGACAATGCCAAGGGCAAGGCACTGCTCACCGCGTTGGACCGTGCCTTCGAGGAACTGGAAAGGCTCGATTCACCCGCCAAGGCGCTGATCTTTACTGAATCCCGACGCACTCAGGACTATCTCCTCTCCCTGCTTAAGGATACCCCCTACGCTGACGGCATCGTGCTGTTCAATGGCACCAATAACAGTAAGGAAGCTAGGCAGATCTATAAGGACTGGTTGGCAAGGCATGAAGGGTCGGATCGGATCAGCGGTTCCAAAACCTCCGATACCCGCGCTGCTTTGGTTGAGCATTTCCGAGACAAGGGCCAGGTGATGATCGCCACCGAGGCGGGCGCCGAGGGCATCAATCTGCAATTCTGTTCCCTGGTTATCAACTACGACCTGCCTTGGAACCCCCAGCGGGTGGAACAGCGCATCGGACGCTGCCACCGCTACGGGCAAAAGTTTGACGTGGTGGTGGTCAACTTCATTGATCTCAGCAACGAGGCTGACCGGCGCGTCTACGAATTGCTGGATCAGAAATTTCAGCTATTCAATGGCGTCTTTGGTGCCTCGGACGAGGTGCTGGGTGCCATCGGTGCCGGCGTGGACTTTGAGCGCCGCATTGCCAATATCTACCAGCGCTGCCGCGACCCGGAGACCATCCAGGAAAGTTTCGAGCAATTGCAACTGGACCTAGCCAGCGAGATCAACGAGGCCATGGTCAAGACCCGTGACATCCTCTTCGAACACTTTGATGACCAGGTGCTCGAGAAGCTTCGTATCGATAGCGAGGAGACCCGCAACCATTTTGAGCAGTTATTCATGGAGCTGACGCGGGCTGAGCTCAAAGGCTACGCACGGTTCGAGAGTGACAACGGTTTCACCCTTGAAAGCTTGCCTGACGTTTCCTTGCGTGACAAAGTTCCTCTGGGCCGCTACGAACTCCCACGTCGCAGCGGCGATGCCCATCTTTATCGCCTCCGTCACCCAATGGGAGAATATGTGCTGGAGCAGGCCAAGTCACACCAACTGCCACCAGCCCGTTTGGTCTTCGACTACGCTGCCTATTCCGGTGGGCGACTCAGCACCCTGGAACCCTGGCGCGGTAAGGGCGGATTGCTCAAGGCAGAATTGCTCACCACCGAATCGCTCGGCGGTATCGAACAGCACCTTGTGGTCTCAGCCATCACCCATGTAGGCGGCGTTCTGCAAGAGGACGACCCGGAAAAGCTGCTACGTCTGCCTGCGCGTGAACAGGCAGAACGCACTGAAATCGGTAGCGCTTTATCACTGGATATCGATCTTACCGAACGCAAAACCCGCCTTGCCGAAAGCATCAACTGCCGCAATCTCAGTTACTTCGAGCAGGAAGTACAAAAGCTGGATTCCTGGTCGGATGACCTCAAAGTGGGGCTGGAGCAGGAAATCAAGGAGATCGACCGGGAGATCAAGGAGGTCCGCCGTACTGCTGCAGCCGCCCCCACACTGGAAGAAAAGCTCAACTGGCAAAAACAACAGCGCGAGCTGGAGCAGAAGCGCAACAAACTACGGCGGGAATTGTTCGACAGGCAGGATGAAGTGGAAGAAAAACGCAATGAGTTGATCAACGAGCTGGAAAAGCAGCTTACGCAGAGGGCAGAAGAGAAAGAGCTATTCGTTATTGAATGGGAGTTGGTGTGATGCCACCGCAGGGATCGCCGTTTGAATTGGATTTACTGATTAGATTGCTGGACAACGCTTTCGATCAATTGATTTCTGGTACCGGAAACAAGGATACGGCTAGAAGGAGTAATTTCCTGTCAAAGGCAGTTGCCGCATTTGTTTTGGTACAGGAAGCCGGCGCAACCCCTGAAGCTGCGGCTGCAGCGAGTATTGATGGTGGCAACGACCATGGTATCGACTCCGTATTTGTTGCGGCAGATGGAACGCTTTGGCTGCTCCAGTCAAAATTCATTGCAAGCGGTGTTGGAGAACCTGATTTAGGGGATGTATCCAAATTCAAAGATGGTGTTGTGGATTTACTCGCTGCACAATATGCCCGCTTTAACAATGCTTTGAATGCGAGAAGACCCGAAATTGAAGCCGCGCTGTCTGATGAAAATCGCAGGGTCAAGGTTATATTAGCACATACTGGTGGGGCGATCTCTGAAGATCGTAGAAATATCTTTTCCGATCTGGAGCACACCTACAATGCCACTGAACCCGGTTTACTCCGCTGTCATGCCTACGGGCTATCAACCCTGCATGGGTTGCAACTGGAAACCCAGGCGGCTGAACCTATCGATGCCGAAGTGGAGCTGGCGGATTTCGGTCACGTGAATAATCCGTATAGAGGATTCTATGGACGGATGTCAGCGAAGAGTCTTGCTAAAATGAAACAGCATTACGGCGATCGGATCGTGGAAAAGAATATTCGGCGATTTAAGGGATCGACAGTGGTAAACGAGGGAATGCTCAATACCTTGGGAGAAGAGGCAAACCATTTCTTCTATTTCAACAACGGTGTGACGTTTCTGTGTTCCACCATCCAGCAGTTGCCGCCAATATCCCAAACGAGAGAGCACGGAAAATTTCGTGTTCGTGGAATATCAATCATCAACGGGGCGCAGACCGTAGGCACTATTGCTGAGAGGGAACCAAACTACTATGAAGAGCATTCTGCAGAGGTGCTGGCTACTTTCATAAGCTTGGATCAGGCACCCGTGGATTTCGGTGCACGGGTTACCCAGTACCGTAACCGGCAAAACGCGGTGGACCTCGAGGATTTTACTTCCCTGGACGAGCAGCAGGAGCAGTGGCGTCAAACCCTGGAAGCGGCAGGTACTACATATCTCTTCAAGCACGGGGATGATGATCCGCCTTTGTCGGATACCGTATTCAGTGTCCGAGAGGCAGCCCCCGCGCTGGCATGCTGCGAAACAGCTAATCATTGGCCTGCCTATATCGTCGCTGCGAAAAAGAACCGGAAGCGATTATTCAAACGGCCCGAACTGGCTGCGGCGGGTTCACCACTCGATGCTGCGTATAACCGCTTATTCACAGACGCCCTGACGGCAAGAGAATTGTGGCGAGTGGTGCAGATCAGTCGCCTTGTGCAGAAAACGGTTGCCGACCGCGCCAAAGGGGAAGTAGCAGTGGATGCAGAGATACTACGCCAGGGCAAATGGTTGATCCTGCATGTGCTACTGATAATAACCCAGTTGCGCTGGGGGGATGATCTGTCGTTGACCGAGGATGAAAGAAATAGAATTTCTGTTGCAATCGACGCCATAGCCAATGAATTGATCAATGCGGTGAAGGCGAATACCTGGAACAAGCAGTCACGAGCAATTTTTGAAAATCAGGCCGACGTGCAAACAGTGAAGAATTCAATGATGGCTACGTTAACGCAAGCCCTCTAATAGGTAAACGATGGCTAAAAAACAAAAACTCGAACTTACCTGGATCGGTAAGGAAAAGCGCCCCAAGCTGGAGCCGCGGATTCTGCTGGAAAACCCGGAGAAGTCCTACCATGCCAAGCACCGGGTGGCGGAGAACGACATCTTCGACAATCGCCTGATCTTCGGCGACAACCTGCTGGCTTTGAAGGCGCTAGAGCAGGAGTTCGCAAGCAAGGTGAAATGCGTGTTCATCGATCCGCCCTATAACACAGGTAGTGCTTTTACCCACTATGAAGATGGGCTTGAACATTCCATCTGGTTGTCGCTGATTCGTGACCGGTTGGAGATCATACGGCGGTTACTTTCGGAAGATGGTTCTCTCTGGATCACAATTGATGACAATGAGGCACACTATCTGAAGGTGTTATGTGATGAAATATTTGGACGTGTGAATTTTCTTTGTGATGTCTCTTGGGAAAAGCGCTACTCACCACCGCCAGATACCAAAGAGTTTGGATATATCCATGACCATGTACTTTGCTATCGTAAGACGTCAGCATTCACTAGAAATCTTCTTCCCATGACCGACGACCAAACTGGTAGATATAAGAATCCGGATAATGATCCTCGTGGCCCATGGAAAGCGATGGATTATACGTGCCGGTATTCATCTGACGAACGACCAAACCTTTACTACCCGATAGATCAGCCGAATACAGGCAAAAAAATCTGGCCAAAGAAAACACGCGTTTGGGCTATGTCTGAAGAAGTGCATAAAAAGAATGAGCGAGAATATCGAATATGGTGGGGAACAAAAGGAAAAAATAGTGTGCCTGCGCTAAAAAACTATTTGTGAGATATCAGCAAGGGAA
>JBDLIZ010000394.1:0-5556 GCA_039714615.1 Pseudomonadota bacterium
GTCGTCATCTGCTCCATACCATAGAGAAAAATGGCAAGTCCTCCAAACAGCCCCATGAGCATCGTACTGAGATCGAGTGTACTCGTTTCCATATTACGCTCCCCTGTCTAATCTCTTTTCTTTTAGTTGCGCCTATGCCCCGAAATTCACGCGCTACGGACATCCCAACCGGTGCACCAACGCCTTTACGCAAAGCAATATTTATGAAAAAAATATGTAGTAATTATGTAACACAATTAAAGTATAGGATAGTCCAAAAGCCTTTTTAGGGCCTGTTGACATTTGTCCGGTAGTTGTGCTGCTGCCTGTTTTCTTTTTAACGACCCCACTGGCGAATCAGGAAACTGGTTTACCGTTTTTTATGTAATCCATTGCCTGCTCTCCCGGTCTTAACCATAGGCATCTAGCTTAGGCCGATAAGCGTAGTTAAGATTAACCATGTAAGGGGAGACACCCATGAACATGCCGGAAATACCCGGTTTTCTACTTAATGTTCTGCAGTTCTCAGCCATTCTGTTTATCTTTGTCATAGGACTCATCGTATTGAGCGTTATCGTCCTGTACGTCGTAGATAAATCTCAGCGAAGCCAAGCCATACGGCACAATTACCCGGTGGTCGGTCGTTTCCGATATCTTTTCGAACACATGGGCGAATTCTTCCGTCAGTACTTTTTTGCCATGGACCGGGAAGAGATGCCATTCAATCGAGCGGAACGTTCCTGGGTGTACCGGGCGGCTAAGAACATCGATAATACTACGGCCTTCGGTTCCACCCGAGATCTGCGACCGGTGGGAACGATAATGTTTGTCAACTGCCCCTTCCCCACCCTTGGTGAGAATGCTACCGAAACCGCGGCGGTTACCTTGGGTCCAAACTGTACCCATCCCTATACCACCAATTCATTATTCAACATCTCGGGAATGAGTTTTGGGGCCATCTCAAAACCTGCGGTGCTGGCCCTTTCCAAGGGTGCACAGCTGGGGGGTTGCTGGCAGAACACCGGTGAAGGTGGACTCTCGCCCTGGCACCTTGAAGGAGGGGGCGATCTGGTATTTCAAATCGGTACGGCTAAATACGGCGTCCGCGATGCACAGGGTAAACTCAGCGATCAAAAGCTTCGCGAAGTAGCCGCACATCGGCAAGTAAAGATGTTTGAGATCAAGCTTAGCCAGGGTGCCAAGCCGGGTAAGGGGGGTATCCTACCCGGTAACAAGGTCACTGAGGAGATCGCCAAGATTCGCGGTATACCGGTAGGCGTGGACTCCATCAGCCCCAACCGACATCCCGAGATCAATACGGTGGATGCCTTACTGGAAATGATCGAGCGGGTGCGAAGCGTCACCGGAAAACCGGTAGGGTTCAAGGCGGTAATCGGTGCCTATGGCTGGCTGGATACTCTTTTTTCTGCCATTAATAAGCGGGGCATCGCATCCGCACCGGATTTCATCACGGTGGATAGCGCCGATGGTGGCACCGGTGCCGCCCCCATGAGCTTGATCGACTATATGGGGCTGCCCATTAGGGAAAGCCTTCCTTTATTGGTAGACAAACTCCATGACCATGGTCTTCGCTCACGTATCAAGGTCATCGCTTCGGGTAAATTGATTACCCCCGCGGAGGTCGCCTGGGCCCTGTGCGCCGGGGCGGACTTTGTCACCTCGGCCCGTGGTTTCATGTTGTCCTTGGGTTGTATTCAGGCCCTACAATGCAACAAAAACACCTGCCCGACCGGCATCACCACCCATGATCAGGGACTACAGGGCGGCCTTGATCCTGTCCTAAAAGCGGAACGGGTCAAGAGCTATTTAAAAAATATGGTGTATGAAATCGGTGTTATCGCCCATTCCTGCGGGGTGAACGAGCCACGCCAATTGCAGCGATTTCACGCCCGAATCGTCACTGCCAACGGTCGCTCGGTTTCACTAGACGAACTCTATCCGAATCACGATATGCGTTTACAGCAAAGCGCGACGAAGAAGGAGATCGTCAGCTAACCTGTAATATCGGCTAAGGATGCTCAACTTGCCCATCCTTTTCACCCGATGGACCACGAAAAGGCGGTATTTTAAAAATATTTTCATCCGACGAAAAACCCTCTAAATACCATAATTAAAGAGAGAAACAACATGGAAAAACTGATTATTCTTGGTAATTGGGCGCAAAATATACTCGACAAGTTCCGGGCGATCGATTTTCTTGCCCCCCTGCTGCTACGCCTCTATTTGGTACCAATATTTTGGATGGCGGGAACCAAGAAATTGGGGGCTATGGAAGACACCATCGCTTGGTTTGGTAACCCCGACTGGGGGCTGGGGTTGCCTTTCCCCGCGCTGTTAGCCTATCTGGCTACATGGACTGAGGTCCTGGGGGCTGTTTTTCTGACGATTGGCTTGGCCGTGCGCTGGATCTCGATACCGCTAATGATCACCATGATCGTTGCGGCCGTTACGGTTCATTGGCAAAATGGCTGGCTGGCCATCGCGGAAGGCAACGGCCTATTTGCCACCGAGCGAACCGTGGGGGCGGTAGAAAAACTGGATCGCGCCAAAGAAATCTTGAATGAATACGGAAACTATAGCTGGTTGACGGAAAATGGCAGTATCGTCGTTTTGAACAACGGCATTGAGTTCGCGGCCACTTATTTTCTCATGCTGCTAACGTTGTTCTTCATAGGCGCCGGCAGATACCTCAGTCTGGACCACTGGATAGCGAAGGGCTATCGAAGAAACTGATCGGGAAATACGTTATATTCCCGCTTTTCTGCAACAAATCAGTCTCAAGTCCGACGGACTCCTAGCCAAACCCTATCCACGGCGGGTACAGTTACACTCTACAATAACCGAGGAGTCCGCAGGTGTTGACTGTAAGAGATATCATGACTAACGACTTGGTGACCTTGAAGGACACATGCAGCGTGGCTGATGCCCGCAGAATCATGGGCGAGGAGCATATCCGTCATTTACCCATAATAAACGAGGCCGGAGATCTGGTTGGGGTACTGAGCCAAAAAGACGTGCTGGCGGCCATGGTTTCAGTTCTGGCCGACATGGATCAGAACGCCATCGATACCATGGAGGCCGCCATCCCCATCAGGGAACTCATGACTACCGCCATGACCACGATACAGGAAGACAGTCGACTGCGTGATGCGGGCCTCACCCTGCTGGAGCTCAAGCTGGGCTGCCTGCCCGTGCTGTCCAACGGTCGTCTGGTTGGCATTCTTACCGAAACGGACTTCATCAAGCTCGCAGTATATCTACTCGATCAAGTAGATTCTTGACAGGCATTGCAGCATCTAAGGGACTTAAATCTTCGTATAGATCATAAAGCACTAACAACAGGGAACCTTGATCATGCAACACAATCGCTACCCCGTAAACGGCGCCGGACTGGGTCTGCGCCGTGATCATATGGAGGAAGTAGAGGCACGGTCCTCATTGCCGGTCGATTTCATGGAGGTGGCCCCGGAGAACTGGATTCGGGTGGGCGGCGATTTAGGCAAACGGTTCAGGGCGCTGACCGAACGCTACGCCTTTGTGAGCCATGGGCTGTCCTTATCCTTGGGAGGCCCTAGCCCCTTGGACGAGGACCTGATCCACGATATCCGGCATTTTCTGGATAAGCATGGCATACTCTGCTACAGCGAACATCTCAGTTACTGTTCCGACGACGGGCATCTCTACGACCTGATGCCCATCCCATTTACAGAACAGGCCGTGCATCATGTGGCAAGACGCATTCGACGCACCCAAGAGCTTCTCGATCGGCGGATAGCCATAGAAAATGTCTCCTATTATGCCGCACCCGGTAAGGAGATGCAGGAGATCGATTTCATAAACGCCGTGTTGGAAGAAGCCGATTGTGACCTGTTACTGGATGTCAACAACATCTACGTCAACGCCGTCAACCACGGCTATGATGCCGAGGCCTTCCTCAGGGCGCTACCCAAGGAGCGCATCGCCTATTTTCACATTGCAGGCCACTACCAGGAAGACGTGGATCTGATCGTAGACACCCACGGCGCCGACATCATCGATCCCGTGTGGACATTACTGGACCAGGCCTATGCCCTGTTTGGCGTGGTCCCCACCTTGCTGGAACGTGATTTCAATATACCGCCACTGGACGAATTGTTGAGCGAGGTGAATACCATTCGCCACTATCAACGACAATGCGGCTACCCCCTTGCTGCGCGTGCCGCCCATGTCTGAACAGTATCCGAATCTCATCCAAAAACAATTCGAGTTCGCGGCTCATATCCGCAACCCGGAACAACACCCCCGGCCTCGGGATGTGGAAGATCGGCGTATGGCCATCTACCGCGAACTGTTCTACAACAATATAGAAGGGTTCATTTCCAACGGCTTTCCCGTGCTAAGAGGACTTTACGAGGATGCCGACTGGCACCGCCTGGTCAGGGATTTTTTCACCTATCACCGCTGTCGCAGCCCGTATTTTCTGGAAATCTCTCGGGAGTTTCTGGAATATATCCACGATGAACGACCCGAACATCCGCAAGATCCACCTTTTCTGTATGAGCTGGCACATTACGAATGGGTGGAATTGGCCTTATCGGTATCCGAGGAAATCCCCGATTGGGAACACATCGACTGCAAGGGCGACCTGGTGCAAGGCCGACCCGTGCTCTCACCCTTAACTTGGCTGCTAAACTACGCGTTTGCGGTACACAAGATCGGCCCGAGTTTCATCCCCCAAGCACCGGGAGAGCAGCCGACTTACCTGCTGGTATACCGCAATCGGCAGGATGAGGTAGGGTTCATGGAACCTAATCCCGTCACTGCCCGCCTCGTAACGCTGATTCAGGAACACCCACAAAAGACGGGGGAACAGCTACTCAGGCAGATCGCCGAGGAACTTAGACATCCGCAGCCTGAGCTAGTGATTCAAGGCGGCAGACAGACTCTGATGCAGCTCAAAGAAGCAGATATCGTCTTGGGAACGTATTTTGAGTGACTGCCGGCTGGGGCATTTAAAAATAATTTTCTAATCAAACAACCTCTTCCACCAGCGTCGGCGGCTGGCTACGGAAGGCAATATCTCGGATAGATTCACGGGTTTAAGCTTGGACAGCGTCCAACCTGGAAGCGGTGGATAGTCGCTGGAACCACAGACTGCCCCGAGATTGTACGGATCGTAGATTTTTATAAATCGAGGCCGCTCGCGATTGTCAGCATAAACGATACCGCAATAATCTTCATCGTGCTCTGTGCGCAGCAGGATATCGATTTCCCTCACAAATTGCCTCAACCGATCCCCGTCAACGGGTGAATCGGGTGGCAACTCACCAATAGCATAGACATACCATCCGCTTTCTGTATCTTTGAGCACCGTGCTCCACAGCTCATCCAACTGAGGCCAGCGCAGTATTCCGGCAAATCCTCCCTTTAACCTCTGCAGATAGGTATCGGCGACCGTCATGGGCAATCCAACGGCAATGATTTGACCCAGATGTTCAACTGATCCTGCTCGTAATGAAGATAACTGGTGTCGCGAAGGGCATTACACAGAATGACCGCGCCCTGCAGTCGCCCAAA
>JBDLIZ010000395.1:0-5550 GCA_039714615.1 Pseudomonadota bacterium
GAGGAGGCCCTGCAGTTCGATAGCAAGGGCGATGAAGCGAACAAGGTCGATCTGGCCGATTACCTGGTCGAGGTGGAAAAAGGCGGCACTGCTTTCTCCGTGGGCCATCTCGAATATGGGACCAATCCCTTGATGCTGGACAACCTGGACCACCGAGGCGTGGCGTTGAGACAAGCCTTCGGAAGCCGCTTCGACCTCTCCCTGACCAATCTGAGCGGCCGAAGCGTCGTGGGTTTCGATCGGTTCCTGGGCGGGACGCGCAGGAACAGGATATCGGCGGTGACCGCCGGCCTCGAAGTGTTCAAACAGCGGCCTGGCGGACTGCGTATGGAACTCATGTATATGGACGGTGAGCGTGAAAACGACTTGGGTTTCAGGGTCGGCGAGGTACCGGATTCGGAGCAAAGCCGTGGATTAGGCGTGCGCCTCATCGGCTCCACCCCCTCCGGGCGATTGAGGGGGGATCTCAGTTATGGCCGCAGTACCTATGAGAATCCGGACGACCCTGTGTTGGACCAGGGCGATGCCACGGTGGCGGTGGAAAAGACCACCGACGATGCCCGGCATGTCTCGCTGGCCTTCGATATCCTGCAGGATCTGGAGTTCGGCGAATCCCAGTTTTCGACCGTAACCCTGGAGCTGACTCATGACCGCAACGATCCCTTTTACCAATCTTTGGGGGCCTTTGTCAGTTCTGACCTGATGCTGAATCAAGCCACTTTGACCGGGCAACTGGGTGATTTCGTCAATGCCCAATTATTGTATGGCGAGGCCGAGGATAATCTGGACAATATCCCCACCATCCTGAAGACCAAGACCCGTCAAAGTTCCGCCAATCTCAATGTGTCTCTACCGACCCTGTTTGGCGATTCGGAGGCAGAGGCCACTTTCTTGCCGGTCTTCAGTTATGTCTTCGACTGGGTTCATCAGTTCGCCGAGAATAGCCCAGACACTGACCAGTCCGGATTTGATGGCAGTAGCCATCTGCCCAATCAGGTAAGTCTGATACACGACAGCGAACTGAACTGGTTTTTTGATCGATGGGATTTTGGTTACCGGTTTTCATTTTCGGATCAGAACAACCGGCAGCCGGGTCGTGAAAACGACGATTTCAAGAACTATGGCCACACGGTGCTCGTCGGGCTGGAGCTTCTCGAAGGTTTGAGAGTGGATCTCGATGTTGGCCGTGAGCGCAATGACGATATTAAGGCCGGCCTCAAGGGTTACACCGATCGGGGAGGGATCGGTCTGCTCTGGCAGTTTGCTAGACGCTGGGCTTTTTCCGGCAGCTACAACCAGGCGCGGATACACGATACCAAAAGCAATGCCGATGACCGGGATTTCGCGGCCTTTGCCCAGCTCAGTCGAACCTTCGAGCTGCCCTTTGGTGAGTACCGCTTACCGGGGCAGATCTTTGTAAGCTATTCACAGACCGAACTCGACAGCCAGAACAACCTGTTTGCCTTCAATACCCTGGTGCGCAACTGGTCGGTCAATTCAGGCGTGAGCCTGAGCTTTTTCTGATGTCTTAGGAGGGAATCAGGCATGATCAGAATAATATTACTCAATCTTACCCCCCTGCTGCTGATATTGAGCAGTACCGCGGCCATGGCGGTCACCGGTGTCAATCCCACGGGGGTTAACGTCAAATCGACCGGAGTGACTACGATTTTTCTCACCGTACAAGGGGCCGGGGCCAACGAGGTGCCCGTGGCAGCATTCTGGTGTGGTGAGATAGACAATAATAAAGTCGGCGACAACAACGTCGCGACTGAAGACCCCTGTAGGCCAGGAACGAGATTCGGCAATTTGGCCCAACGCAACAACTTCGTTCAGCGCAGCGGCACCGGTGGGGTCAGTAACTTCACCGATATTATGACCATACCCTCCTCGGTGGCCAGACGTGCCCGCCAGAGTGCGGTACGTGGGGATACTAATACCTCGGCGTTCTTCTATGTGCGTCAGTTCCGGGATACGGTGACCGGGCAGGAGTCTTTTGCAGTCGTGACCTGCCGTCTGGCGGGTGGTGGTGCCCGGGTGCCACTGGCCTTGACCGATGTGCGCCTGAACTTCATCGCACCCAAGGGCCAGCGGGCCGTATTTCTGGTCGCCCAGGGGGCGAAATCTGCTGAGTTCGAGGCCAAGATTCACTACAACGGGACAGGGCGCCTGAAGGGGCGTTGGGAGGTGGTCAAGCCCGGCGAGCCGGTACCCAGGGATTTTGATCTGCTGCCCGCGGCGAGTTTGCCGATTGAACAACGAGGACTGCAACGCCGCTACACCCAGCTGAACCGCTTCGAGATCTATCTGCCGCCCACCGGCAAGGTCACGCTCCCCGGACCGGATGCCTCCAAGATCCCCACCGATGCGATTGGCCCCTATCAACTGTTGTTGCGTATCGAGTCTACATCCGATAAGGAAGGTGATTCGAACACCGAGGCAGGTGTGGTCAACAGTGGTGGCGTGGCCGGTTTTGCCATCCCGCCATTGCGTTACTATGTCGGTACGCCTGACCAGCTTGCCGAGATCGAGAAAGGCTTGGAAAAAGAGAAGCTGACCCTGATGTTGCCCATGGAGGGGATGGAGCTTGGACATGCCGAACTCGCTAATTTTAGCTGGGTAGATGTGCAAGGGGCGGAGATCTATCGGCTTGAGGTGGAAGGTGATGAGGGGGTGGTGACTTCGGCCCTGGTCAAACCCGGTGTATCCAGTTACACCGCCCCGCCCTGGATTCGCGATCAGGCCGGATCTATGCGCTGGCGGGTGACGGCCTTGAGTTCCTCAGGCAGGGTGGTGGCCGAAAGCCCCTGGCGTTCCCTGAGGATTCTAGATCAGTCGGAATAGTAGGATCTATAGATCGTCAGAGGCTACATTTCAGGTGGTGCGTACAGCGCACCCTACACAGATTGAAGTAGGGTGTGCTGATGCTCAAACGGTTGGAAAGTCCTCTACACCCGCAGCGCTTGGGCCTCGGCATTTCCGGTATAGGAGGCGGGCGTCAATTGCAGTAGCTCTTGCTTGGCCTTGGCAGGAATGTCGAGCCCCTCCACGAAAGTACGAATGGTTTGAGCGCCGATCTTTTGCCCACGCGTAAGTTCTTTGAGCTTCTCGTAGGGGCGCTCGATCCCATAGCGGCGCATGACGGTCTGGATAGGCTCGGCAAGGACCTCCCAGTTCGCATCCAAGTCTGCGCGCAATCGCTCGGCATTCACATCCAGTTTTCCCAATCCCCTCAATAGCGACTGGCTGGCAATCAGGGTATGGGCGATACCCACACCGAGATTGCGCAACACAGTCGAATCGGTTAGATCACGCTGCCAGCGTGAGATGGGCAATTTGGCGCAAAGGTGATCAAACAGGGCATTGGCCACCCCAAGATTTCCTTCTGCATTTTCGAAATCGATGGGATTGACCTTATGGGGCATGGTGGAGGAGCCAATCTCGCCGGCGACGGTCTGTTGTCTGAAATAGCCCAATGCGATATAGGCCCAGACATCGCGACAGAGATCGATGAGTATGGTATTGAAACGGGCGATGGCATGGAACAGCTCGGCAATATAGTCGTGAGGTTCGATCTGGATCGTGTAAGGGTTCCAGCACAGGCCCAAGGAAACGACGAAATCCTGGGTAAAGGTGCACCAGTCGACCTCTGGGTAGGCGATCAGATGGGCATTGTAGTTGCCTACCGCTCCATTGATCTTACCCAGGATCTCGATGCCCGCTACTTGATCACGCTGACGTTGTAATCGGTAGACGACATTGGCCAGTTCCTTGCCCAAGGTCGATGGTGAGGCGGGTTGTCCGTGGGTCCTGCAGAGCATGGGCAAGTTGGCATAGGTTTTCGCCATGGCTTGCAGTGTCAGTATGATCTCTTCCATCTCCGCCAGCAGGATATCGTCTCTGGTGGTGTTGAGCATCAGGGCGTAGGCGAGGTTGTTGATGTCCTCGGAGGTGCAGGCGAAATGAAAGAACTCACTGACCTTCATGAACTCTTGATGTTCGGCGACCTGCTCCTTGAGAAAGTATTCCACCGCCTTGACGTCATGATTGGTGGTTTTTTCGATGGCCTTGATCCGCTCGGCATCCTGCTCGCTAAAATCGCTGATGATGCCTTCGAGCAAATCGTTGGCCGACTCGGAAAAGGGCGGAACCTCGGGGATGGATGGATGGGATGCCAGGGCCTGCAGCCAACGGATTTCAACGATGATGCGGTGGCGTATCAGGCCAAATTCACTGAATATGGGACGTAACAGGGTGCATTTGTTGCCATATCGTCCATCAATAGGCGATATGGCGCTCAGTTGTGAAAGTTCCATGTTATCTCCGATAGATCATCTATGATGAGGTGAGTAAACGACCCATTATAACTGTCCTAGGTAAGGTCCGGGCATATCACGAAATCTCTTGACCGGTGTAGGATAGGGATCATTTTTTTGGAGTAGGTGCGCGGGCAGGATGCAATTTTCTCATTGTTCTTATCCGGGAACTTCCTAAAAATGTGGGACTGTTTAACAGAAAAATTGACCAGAAAGGTTATTCTTGGATGCATTTACAGGTTCGGCGTTTATGCGAGTCAGTCCGACGAACCGTTTTAGTACAGTTGAAATAGCCGGACCCGCCATATGACATCCAGCCCTTTATATATGATGACCTTGTTATGTGTCTTGCTGGGCATCATCGTTTTAGTCTTTTCACTCTACCAGGGCCGCCATATCTTTGAATATGCCCGTGATCATTTGCAGGCCTGGTGGGTCTTGCCGGTATTCAATATCTTTTTCCTTACCGGATATATCGCTATCGCTAAATCTCTAGCCGGAGATACGCCGACATATAGAAACCTACTGGTGGCCGTGGTGCTGTTCAGCGGCAGCTGTTTTGTCTGGATCGTCACCAGGCTGGATCGATCCGTCATTGCTGAGCTGACCCGTACGATGGCCCTAGAGCGTCACCGAGCGATTCATGATGATCTTACCCGACTTCCGAACCGGACTTTTTTTACGCGCTATCTCGATAAGTCCATTCTGCGCCTTGCCCCCAATGAGCGTCATCAATTAGCGGTACTGATGATAGACCTGGATCGGTTCAAGGCGATTAACGACACTATGGGGCATAGCTATGGGGACATCTTGCTGCAGGAGATCGCCCTGCGCCTGCATCGGGCCATCAGAAAGACCGATATGCTTGCCCGCCTTGGGGGGGACGAGTTCGGCGTGTTATTGGACCTGCAAGGCGATCATGATCATCTGCAGACCATAGGACGCCACATCGTCGAATCCCTGAAGAAACCCTTTGCGGTGGATGGGCGGGCTGCCGATGTAGGCATGAGCATCGGTGTGGCCTGGTATCCGGACGATGGGCTCATCAGTTTGGATCTGCTTAACCACGCCAGGATAGCCATGCACGAGGCCAGGAAAACGGGCGAGGACATGGTCGTGTATGACCGGCGTTTGGAAAGGCACGATCCAGACAGATTAAATATCTTGAGTGAGCTGGACAGGGCTATCGAGAATGACCAACTGGTGGTCCATTATCAACCGCAATTCGATCTGA
>JBDLIZ010000396.1:0-5549 GCA_039714615.1 Pseudomonadota bacterium
ATTACCGGCGTGAAATTTCAAGATGGTGTTGAGGTAACTAAGGCCGACCAGGCCGCCGCCTAATTCAATATGCGCAAACACCAGATTTGACAATAACTCCAAGGCAGAACAGGTAAGGCGTAGTTTTATCCTATGGTTATCGTGTTCTAACGCGGCTATGCGGCAAAGGCGGCGGGCGATGGGTCGGTGAAAACTCATTCGCCATGGGTTTAATTAGGAGGGCGACCATTGAGCTTGCATTGCAAACCCGTCGGGCTTAGGCTGGTCGATAAGCCCATGTTTCCCCTCTCCCAGGAGGAGTGAGATGTCTAGACGAGAGCACAGCACCAAGGGTCGCGAGCCACGAGGCGAAAGTCGGCGCAGTCATACCCTGGATCGGCGTACATTCTTTGCGCGTCTCTCCGGTGCCACTGCGGCAGCGGCCCTGTTGCCTCTGGCGGGTGGTGAGGCCTCGGCGGACGGAACCGGTAAATTCGGGAGCCCTTCCGATCAACTCTCGGAGCACCAATGGCAGACCCTCGCCGCGGTACAACAGCATCTTTTCCCATCTACCCCCGATGCCCCCGGGGCCCACGATATCCATGCGACGGTCTATCTGAATGCGGTCCTGGCCGACCCGCGCATGGAGGCTTCCGAACGCGATTTCATCAAGAACGGCATAGGCTGGTTGGAGCAGGTCGCGAGGGAATCTCAAGGGGGGGCGTTCGTGAGTCTTGCTATTGAACAGCGTGAAGCCGCGCTGCAAGCGTTGAATGCCACGGGCAGGGGTGAAAACTGGATCGCTACCCTGCTTCTGTACATCTTCGAGGCATTGTTGTGCGACCCGGCCTATGGGGGTAATCCCGAGGGTGTCGGCTGGACTTGGCTGGGTCACGATCCCGGTTTTCCCCGGCCGCCCGCAGATAAGATCTATGGCAAGCTATGAGCACAGACTTTGATATTTGCGTGATCGGCAGCGGTGCCGGTGGTGGGGCGGTGGCGTTGACCCTGGCCGAGGCCGGATATTCTGTGGTGGTACTGGAGAAGGGGCCCTGGTTCAAGGAACAGGACTTCTACAAGGACGAGATCGCCTGCTGCAGACGCAGCAGCTATACCCCGGATCTGCGCGATGAGCGCCATGTGCTCGAATACCAAGACGATGAGGGGGATTGGGTCAGCGAGTCCAGCTACGAGTCCGGCTGGGATTTCTGGAACGGCAACTGTGTGGGCGGGTCCAGCAATCTCATGAGCGGTTTCTTCCACCGACTGAAACCCATCGATTTCCATCTGTTGTCCGGTTTTGGTCCTATCGAAGGGGCGAATATCGCTGACTGGCCCATCAGCTACCAAGACCTAGAGCCCTATTACGAGAAGGTGGAACGGGTGGTGGGGGTCTCCGGGCGTACGATCTCCCATCCCCACGCCGAACCCCGTTCCACCAAAGACTTTCCCTATCCGCCGACCCACGAACACCCCATATCCGGGTGGATCGACCAGGCCAGCGAGGAGATGGACCTGCAGGCCGTGCCCGTGCCGCGAGCGGTGCTGCCGCATAATGCCTTGGGCAGGAACGGTTGCTCCTATACGGGGTTTTGCGGCAGCTACGGTTGTTCCACCGGGGCCAAGGGCAGCTCGAGGGCGGCCCTGATAGACCGGGCCATAACTACTGGTCGCTGTGAGATTCGTCCTCATGCCATGGTCAGCCGGCTGCTCAGCGATAAGCAAGGACGGGTGGTGGCCGCGCAGTATTACGACAAGAACGACAAACCGCGCCGAGTCGATGCACGGATCTATGTCGTGGCCTGCCAGGCGATAGAGTCGGCGCGCTTGCTGCTGCGCTCGACCGGAGCACGCCATAAGAATGGACTGGCCAACGGTCAGGGGCTGGTGGGAAAAAACCTTTTGTTTTCCGCGGGGGGCTCGGGGACCGGTGAGTTTTTCTATAAACAGCTCAGCAAGCAACAGGCCGAGGAATTGCGTATTCGTGGACCGTTTGTGAACCGTGCCTTGTACGACTGGTACGTGATCGACGATCCACAGTTCGGTGGGCGCATGAAGGGCGGTTTGATCGAATTTCTTTTCAAGCATCCCAATGCTATCAGCCGCGCCAATTCGCAGAAGTGGGGTGCGGATGGACTGATCTGGGGCAGGGTGCTGAAGGACCGGGTCAAGGCCCATTTTACCGAGGCCCGGTATCTGCGATTTGAGGTGTTCTGCGATTGGTTGCCGAGTGATGATTGCTTCGTGGCCCTGGATCCGGATGAAAGAGATAAATGGGGGTTGCCGGTGGCCCGAGTCCGGCTTGGCTATCATTCCCATGATCTCAAGGTGGGCCGGTATCTGACTGAGCGGGGTGAGCAGGTGCTGTCTTGGATGGGGGCCGAAAACGTGCGTTCAAGCGTCAGCGGCGATCCTCCTGCCAATCTGGTGGCCGGGGGTTGCCGCTTTGGCCACGATCCTAAGAGCTCGGTGCTCAATGCAGACTGCCGGGCCCATGAGGTGGAAAACCTCTACGTGAGCGACGGCAGTTTCATGCCTACCGGTGGTAGCGTGCCTTATACCTGGACGATCTACGCCAACGCCTTCAGGGTCGCCGATCGTATCGTGGCCGAACTTGGCGGTCCGCGAAAGGTTTCGGGCAGCAAACTCCCTTTTGCATGAATCGCCCGGTGTTACAAAAGCACCCACCTTAGGTCAACTCCATCACTTATACTTAGGCCATAATCCCTTGCCACAAGTGCGACGCAAGTATGGGTTGGAAACGGACGATCCGACCACTCTTAATTGTTTATTACATTCACTCGGGAGATCAGTCCATGACCGTCCATGAGAATCTACTCGAACTCATCGGTAATACCCCCATGGTTGAGATCAAGCGCCTGGATGCGGGTCCTTGCCGTCTTTTCGTCAAGCTCGAAAGCCAGAATCCGGGGGGGTCGATCAAGGATCGCATCGCCATGTATATGATCGAAGCGGCGGAGCGGGAAGGTAAGATCCGCCCCGGGGGTACCGTGGTAGAGGCCACCGCCGGCAATACCGGCCTGGGTTTGGCCCTGGTGGCCATCCAAAAGGGTTACCAGGTGTTGATGGTGATCCCCGACAAGATGAGCTTGGAAAAGATCTACCATCTCAAGGCCATGGGTGTCGAAGTGGTGATTACCCGTTCCGACGTGGGCAAGGGGCATCCTGAATATTATCAGGACCTGGCCCAGCGGCTCGCTAGCGAGCAGGACAATGCCTTCTATATCAACCAATTTGCCAATAGCACCAATCCGCTGGCTCACGAGCAGACCACCGCACCGGAGGTCTGGGAACAGATGGATCACGATCTGGACGCCGTGGTCTGTGGGGTTGGGACCTGCGGCACGCTCACCGGTATGGGGCGGTTTTTCAAACGGGTTGCCCCCCAGGTCGAGATGGTATTGGCCGATCCCGAGGGTTCGGTGCTGACCGATTTCATCGACACCGGTGAACTCAAAGAGGCGGGATCGTGGCTGGTGGAGGGAATTGGCGAGGATTTCGTGCCGCCCATTTGTGATCTGTCCCTGGTTGGCCGGGCCTATACCGTCAGCGACGCAGAGGCCTTTAGCACCGCCCGTGAGTTGTTGCGCAAAGAAGGGGTGTTCGGTGGATCGTCCACCGGTTGCCTGGTGGCGGCGGCCCTGCATTATTGCCGTGACCAGACGGAAGCCAAGCGGGTCGTCACCCTGGTGCCGGACAGCGGTAACAAGTATCTGTCAAAGATGTACGACGATTTCTGGATGATCGACCAGGGATTCCTGCAGCGTGAGACCTTTAACGACCTGCGCGACCTCATCTCGCGGCGTCACCTGGACCATGCCACCATCGTGATAGGGCCCGATGAGCCTCTGCTCAGCGCCTATAAGCGCATGCATATGTACAGCGTCTCCCAGTTGCCAGTGATGGAGGATGACCGGATCGTGGGCATTATCGACGAATCGGACCTGTTGCTGGCCGTTTATGATCACCAGGACCGGTTCCAGGACCCTGTTAGCGCCGCCATGGTCACTCGCCTCGAGGTGATCGAACCGGATGCCGGGATCAAGGACCTGCTGCCCATCTTTGCCAAGGATCATGTTGCCATCGTCATGGACGACGAGCGGTTCCTCGGACTGATTACCCGTTCTGATCTGCTTAATTTTTTGCGCCGAAAGGTAAAATAGCCCATGAGCGAACAGACCAAGCGCCGTGGCTTTGCCACCCGGGCCATTCATGCCGGTCAAAGGCCAGATCCCTCCACCGGCGCCATCATGCCGCCTATCTATGCCACTTCGACCTATGTTCAGGAGAGCCCCGGAGTGCACAAGGGCTATGAATACTCGCGCACCCAAAACCCCACCCGGATGGCCTTTGAGCGCTGTATCGCCGATCTGGAGAGCGGGACGGCGGGGTTTGCCTTCGCCTCGGGGCTGGCGGCCACGGCCACGGTGCTCGAATGTCTGGACCACGGGGCGCATGTGATCGCCATGCACGACCTCTATGGCGGCACTTACCGGTTGTTCGAAAAGGTGAGACGTCGTTCGGCAGGTCTACGTTTCGACTATGTCGATCTTAGCCAAATAGAATCCCTGGAGGACGCCATCCGTCCGGAGACCCGGATGATCTGGGTGGAGACCCCGACCAATCCACTGCTCAAGCTAGTGGATCTGCAGGCGGTAGCGGCCATCGCCAGGCGGCACAAGGTGCTTAGCGTGGCGGACAACACCTTCGCCACCCCATGGATACAACGCCCATTGGAATTCGGCTTCGATCTGGTATTGCATTCGGCGACCAAATATCTGGGGGGCCATTCGGATATCGTCGGGGGTGTGGTGGTGGTGGGCGACAACCCCGATCTGGTCGAACAATTGGCATTTCTGCAAAATTCGGTGGGGGCCATTGCCGGACCGTTCGATAGTTTCTTGGCCCTGCGGGGCCTCAAGACCCTGGCCCTGCGCATGGAACGCCACTGCCACAATGCTGCACAGATTGCCAGCTGGTTGGAGAACCATACCGCAGTAGCAAAGGTACACTATCCCGGCCTGATAAGTCACCCTCAACACGCCTTGGCTAAAAAGCAGATGCACGCCTTCGGTGGCATGCTCAGTGTCGTGCTCAAAGGCGGACTCACCGAGGCCCGCCGATTCCTGGAACGCTGCCAGGTCTTCGCCCTCGCGGAAAGCCTGGGTGGCGTGGAAAGTCTCATCGAACACCCCGGCATCATGACCCACGCCTCCATACCCGCAGCGCTGCGCAAAGAACTGGGCATCGACGACAGCCTGGTACGGCTTTCCGTGGGGGTGGAAGACGTCGGGGATCTGATGGCGGATCTGGAACAGGCGTTGGAGGGGGTTTCATTGTGAGGTATAGATCAACTCGTATTCTAGGAGCCTGTCGGACTTAGGATTGATCTACTGCGGAAAAGCCGGATTTGGACAGATTTCCCGATCCTTTTCGTTAAATAGCTACGGCTATTCGCCTCAAAGGATCGAAAAATCTGTCTCAAACCGTCTTTCCCTCGCTACGATCACCTAAGTCCGACAGGTTCCCAGCCCTCAATGCAGGCTTCG
>JBDLIZ010000397.1:0-5542 GCA_039714615.1 Pseudomonadota bacterium
AGCAGTAGCCGATGGCGGAGATCTTTGCTTTATCCACGCTCGGCTGTGATTGCAGGAAGTTATTGGCGGCAATGAAGCGCAAGGTTGCCTGGCCCATATTCTTTTTCACCTCACCCGCGAAACGACCGGCGTCATCCGGATGGCTGGCCTGCTTGCCATCGCCATACATATCCACGGCCAGGGCGGTATAGCCCTGCTTCGCCAGCATACGGGCCCGTTCCCGAGCGTATTCGTTGTGTCCCCACCACTCGTGAACTACCAGGATGCCCGGGCGCTTGCCTTCGATTGCGTCATCATAGGCGAGGTAGCCCTTAAAGTTTTTGCCCCCGGCCTGGTACGCCACCTCTTTACCCGCGATCTCAGCAGAGGCGCCAACGGAAAAACAGAGCAAAATGAAACCTAATAGAAGCTTTCTCACAGTATCCTCCTGAATCAAATAGGGATTAAATTTTTTCTAATATCGCCCATGCCGTTTGCCGATATAGTTCATCATCTCAACATGCTGCAGATTCATGTTGCGCAGTATGACATGAACCGTGCGGATGATGGCCCGCATCACCTTGTAGACCAGATCGGGATCCGTGCTCAAAAACGCCTCCAGCGCACTGCGCTGCAGGCTGAAGACGGTGCAGTTACCCAAGGCGCGCAGACCGGCACTGTGAGGCTGGCCATCGATGAAGCCCAGTTCTCCCGCCATATCGCCCTGTCGCAGTAGTTGCAAGGTAACACAGTCATCCAAGGCGGTGCATTTAACCACTTCCAGTTGCCCATCCACGATGACATACAGGGTTTCGTCTTGATGTGCCTCTTCCAGCAGATAGTCTCCTTCCTTCAGACAGAGCGCGGCAACTACTTCGGCGAGTTTTTCGCATTGTTCAGGACTCAATTCACCGCCAATGGGTGAATCCTGGATCATTTTTTGGTCGGCGATCATCGACGGTGCTTCACTGGATTGATTGTTCATGAGTTTTTACTTTTCCGTAGTGTTCCTAAAAGGAATATTGTTACTCAAAATTCGACTTTCTGTACCTGAAAACCGCGCTTAACTATTGATGGCGATCAATATCCAGCCAAAAAACAGCAGAATCCGGGGATCTCAAGGTCTTGCAGCGCTGAAAGTACCTCAATCGCCAAAAGAGGTACCCAGCCGCTTGGCGCTAAGGATCCATGGGTGGTCTTCCGGTACCAGTTTTTTATTGCCGGCCACCTCTACCAATGGAACGGGCACCGCCTGTTCACCCTGGGAGGCGACCATGACACCGAACCGGCCTTCCTGGATCAGGTCTGTGCAAGCAGTTCCCAGGCGGGTTGCTAAAAGCCTGTCCGCCGCCGAAGGCGTACCGCCACGTTGCAGGTGTCCGAGGATGGTCACACGTGATTCCAGGCCGGTCAGTTCTTCCAGTTGCCGTGAGAGGGTCACTGTGTGATTAGCATTGGCGGCTTCCAATTGCGCCAGCTCGCTCTTGGCGAGTTTGCGCGCCTTTTTCTCGACCGCGGTGGCCTTTCGCTCCTGTGCGGCCTTGAGCAGATGGGTCTGATCCTTGGGCAAGGCCCCTTCCGCCACCGCCACGATGCTGAACGGCTTGCCGCTGCGAACCCGGCTTTTTATCGCCGCTGCCACGCCCTCGATATTGTAGCCGATTTCAGGCAGCAGGATGACATCCGCACCACCGGCAATGCCTGCCCCCAGTGCCAGCCAGCCGGCACGGTGGCCCATGATTTCAACCACGATGATCCGGTGGTGGCTGTGGGCGGTGCTGTGCAATCGGTCGATAGCATCCGTGGCGATCCCCAGCGCGGTATCGAAACCGAAGGTGGTGTCCGTCATGGCTACATCATTATCGATGGTCTTGGGCAGGGTGATGACATTCAGCCCCTTCTCCATGAGCTGAAGTGCATTCTTCTGGGTACCGCCTCCCCCAAGACAGACCAGGGCATCCAGCTGATTGGATACATAATTTTGCACGATGACATCGGTCATATCCTGTTTCTTGCCATTGAACAGCATGCGGTGTGGCTTGTCCCGGCTGGTGCCCAGGATCGTGCCCCCACGGGTCAGTATGCCGGAGAGCAGCTGGCCATCCAGGCGAATGGTGCGGTTATCCACCAGTCCCCTGAAGCCATCGCGAAACCCGGTCACCTGCATGCCATAATGGCCTAGAGCGGCCTTGCCAACCCCCCTGATGGCGGCGTTGAGTCCAGGACTATCCCCGCCCGCGGTGAGAATTCCGATATGCTTGGTCATAGCTGCTCCTACAATTTTAATCCGCTTGGCTAGGGGTGAAAACGAGGTCCGGTTAGCCGCTCATTCGCGCATAATGCCTTAATCCAGCCATTGAATGGCAGCCGGATGCCTGATTTGCATGCGCTGCTGGCCCTTGCGCCGGTAGATCCATCCGCGTGCCTCCAGCCGTTTTCCGAGAAGATCGTCCGGGTTCCACCCCTTGAAGTTGTCCCAATCGGTCCAGTCGATCCGGATGGCTGGGCCCTGCCTGAGGTTTAACCAAAGCGCACGCCGGCCCTTGCCGATGCGTTCAATCTGTCCCTGGATGAGATAAAAGCCCTCTTCTTGGCCGTCCATCTTACGCACATCCCGGACGGATGGCCCGTTTTTCCAGACGCCAAGATCGGCAGCCCTGGCACTTGCTTCCGCTGCCTGGTAGCAAGCGAGGTTTTGCTGGTTGGGCGGGATTGCGATGGCGTAGCCCGCACCTTCCTTCAGGAGCAGTTCCGTAATATTTTTACCCGCCAGATTGTATGGGTGCGCGAGATAGCGTTTGTAGCGGTCTTGCTGTTCTCTGCCCAGTTTGAGCCGTACCTGGTTTTGGCTGGCTGACAGGATGGTCTTCAGCTGCTGTCTGGCCATCTCTGCCCCCGGTTCATCCGCTCGATCTTCATGGCCCAGTTCGGGCGTGTTGATGCCGATCAACCTGATTTTACGCCCATCGGCCAGTTTAAACGTATCTCCATCATAGACATAGGATGCCTTCACGGGCTCGCCAGCCGTGAACGGAGCGCACTCCGCCAACGAAACAGTCGGTACTAAGAGGCCATGGATTATGGCCGAAAGAAAAAAGGCCCCGCATAGCGGAGCCTTCCTCGGGAATCTAACCCTGCCGGTCACTGTGAGCGTGATGCGGCGCAGGGCCGCCATCAGCGGCAGGCAGAATCAGCGCTGATATTTCTTGCGGAACTTATCAACACGGCCGGCGGTATCAACGATCTTTTGTTTGCCGGTATAGAAGGGGTGACAGGAGGAGCAGACCTCCACATGAAGCTCTTTTTTACCCAGTGTCGAACGGGTCACGAACTCATTACCACAACTGCAAACGACCTTTATGTCCTCGTATTGAGGATGGATATCCGCTTTCATAACAGACTCACTTGAAAAACTGTTGAAAATTGTCCCTTGGAGACAAGGGAAGGCGCGCAATAGTATAAGAAATTTATTTGCGAGGCAAGTTGTTGTTGTTCGATTGGCTCTTGAGTACCTTGTCACCAATCCCGTGACGTTCAGCGAGCCAGAAAGCGGTCATCTGCTTTGTTGCGCTCGCTCGAATTAGCTACGGCTAGTACTTCGCTCGCGCGCCTCGGCAATTGCTCCATGCGTTGCTCTACCACCTACATCAATGTAGGCGTAGCAGCTAACCGCTTCCCGGCTGGTTGCATCCTAAGTTATTACCTTGAAGGAGTATTGGCGTTCGCGGTAAATCGAAGAACCTTAGCGGAGTCCCTGGCCACCGGATGTTTGTTATAGAGTAATCGCTCCTGATGTGCCAGGAGACCATGAGAGCCCAGCAGGTGATCCCACATCATTTTAGAGATTCTTATGCAGGCGCTCATAGGGTTGCGATTTCTCCGTTCCTGATCGATCCGCCATTGGAGTCTACGCAGCCGTGCCTGATTCTCGGGGGAGGCGCTTTCGATAAATTCATCAATGGCCTGTTGCCTCAGACGCTCGAACTCGTCCGGATTATTTTGCGCAATTGCGACCATCGAATCAAAATCAAACTTACTGAAACTTTTCTTTTTCATCAGGTTTGCCCCTGAGTGGAAGTTTTATTTCAGGCTAACATAAATCTATTGAAGGGTCGCGGAATCACCTTCCCGAATTGATCGGTTTATCTTTGCTGTGTGGAATATTATAGGCTGGTTATTCAGTATGTTATGCGTTTATTGGCATTGCGACGGAATTTTGACTCTGCTGTTCATCTCGCTGTTAGGCTCTTGCCATTATGCGCCCAGCGAGCCTGACGGATAGCGTCAAGTCTGATCTCGATCTCGCCAAATTCCTCGCTTTCAGCAAGAAGATACTCAGCCTGATCCCGGGTATAGACATCCTTGGGTTTTACACGGCCTTTTCGCTCAACTCCTGCATCATTTATCCAGGAAAGTTTAAGCCAGACCTGCTGCATCACGGCAAACTGATAATGTTCGTGTAGAGCACAGGCAATCGGTTTGTAATCACTCATTCTATTCGTACCTTTATCTTGTATCTTGATAATTTGTATCCTTGGAATCAGATCAGATCAATACATAAATTTATCTGAACAAGGGAACAGATGTTGCGATTATCTATTTCCTTAATTGTTGAATAGATATCAATGGCCATGTAATAAAAAACTGATATATCCTGGTATTTGAGCCGATACATAAAAGTATTGTTAACTAGCTTAAAAACAATTTAAAATTAATTGCTCCGAACAACATGTTAAGTAAGTTAAAAAATTATGGCTAATACACATAAAGAAATTGAAGCACTGCGAGCGAGAATTCAGAAGTTGGAGCAGCAACAGGAGAAAGAGAATAAAGAGCGGGAAGCACTAGAGGGAGCCCATCAGCATATGATGCAGGTTTTGGAAGAGGCAGGACTTTCATTCGAAACATTTGTTCGTTTTAACTATAAAACGATTCGTAGAATCGTCAGCAAGATTGATAAAGAAGAGGTAAAAAAGGAGCAACCGGTAAAAACTCCCGCAAAAAAGAAGGTGTCGGTGAAGCGTCGTCGTAAAGCGGCAAGAGCGAAAACCACTGTCAAGATTCCGGCTGGAAAATATACTAATGTTCCCAGCGAACCCGATACTGTATTTGAAGTGAAGGATAAGGGCCCTCGTCCCAAGGTACTCAAGGCCTATGCGGAAGAGGTGGGGCTGAATGATTTTTTTGAACAGTGTCGGGTCGACTAAGGGTTATTAACACAAATACCCCCTCTTGTTTGTCTTGCAACCGGATGCATAATCCAGGCTAACCGCCGGCGCCTGTTATCAAGGGCGCCGGTCTGGCAACGCCATAGCCCTGAACATAGTCGACTCCACCATCGTACAGTCTACGGGATCAACCAGTATCTCCTTCACGAAACTGCCGTCAATCTTCAGAAAGTCCACAGGAAGGCTCTTCAGATAGGTGCTATCACTAGCAGAATCTTCGATTTCAGTCCCATAATCCTTCCTGATTACCCCTGAAACTCAGCCACTTTTCGCAGCCGTGCGTGGTGCTAATCACATGATTGCGAAGGTGTATCTGGGGTGTGGTTGTAGGACCG
>JBDLIZ010000398.1:0-5539 GCA_039714615.1 Pseudomonadota bacterium
CCTCCAGAATGGCGTGGATTCTGGCCAGCTTCTCGGCCCGGTTCACCATCCGCACCTCGAAACGCAGGTTGTCCCGCTCCACCCCACCCTCGAAAACGCTCAGCTCCTGGCCCAGCTCCCGGCGAAAATAGTCGATGATCTCCGCCTTCACGTCTTCTTTCGCGGTGGCGGTAAAACACTGCACCGGCGGCAGCAGGCTGTTCTGCTCTTGGGAAAACTCCTTGATGAAGCGTGCGGCATAGAGGTAGTCCGGGCGGAAGTCATGACCCCATTTGGAGAGGCAATGGGCCTCGTCGAATACCCAACAGCCGATCTCACGATAGCCGATCGCCTCCTTGAACGATCGGTTGCGCAACTGCTCCGGCGAGACATAGAGCAGGGCGATATCGCCCAGACGGATGCCGTTCAGCACCTCGCCCCGCTCCGGGGCGGTCAGCATGCCATAGAGGGCGGCAGCATTGGGCGAGCCGGTCTTGTTACGCAGGTTATCCACCTGATCCTTCATCAGTGCCTGTAACGGCGAGATGACGATCGTCAGCACCCCGCGGCGTTGATGGCGCACCAGGGCGGGCAACTGATAACAGAGCGACTTGCCTCCGCCGGTGGGCAACAGGGCAAGTACCGGCTGATCCCCCATGCCACTCAGCACAATGGCCTGCTGCAGACTGCCGCCATCAGGGGCTGCCGGTTCTGTACGGAATGAGGGAAAGCCGAAATAGCGCGTCAGCTGGGCCACCGGATCATGGGTTTCCCGGCAATAGGCACAGTCCGGCTTTTCACAAGGCACATCCCGCAGCTGCCGCAGGATCGGCGCCACATCGGGAAACTGCAGCCTCACCCAGGGCGGCAGCACTGAATTTCCCCCGGCCACCCGTAGCCAGGCAACGCAGTAGGCCAGGGCGATGCGTTTCACGGGATCGGGCAGATATTGCATAACCACCGGCAGGAAACGGCTGGCGCAGACCTGGCCCGCCAGCTGTCGCTTCAGTATTTCGAAGGCACGGGCGGCATTGACCGGCTCCGCCCCCATGCTGCTCAAGGCGGCAGCCATCCCTCTGCCGGTGCTGTCGGTATCCAGGCAATAGCGGTAGATCGCCAGGATATCGGCTGCACTCTCCTTTAGCTGCCCGAAGCTCTCCCACTGATCCCGAAACACAGAGACGGCCAGACGTGCATCCGCCACGGGATCATTCAGGGAGTCGCGGACCAGCTTATAGTCCTTGACCAGTCTGTGATAGGGATTCTCGGGAAAAGCCAGGGGTGACAGGTAGAGGGTATCCACCAGCGGTTTGTCGAACAGCTTCAGGTCGGGCGCCAACCCGCGCAATACCGATAGATCATGATTGAGGATATTATGGCCCAGGAGGTAGCTGGCGGGTTCCACGAATTCATCCAGATCCCGTAGCACCGCAAGGGGTTCGAAGCGTCCCTTTCTGCTAAAGACCCGTTCGCCCCATACCGCACCGACCGCATAGAGTATGCCGGACTCGTTGACTTCCAGGTCGATGGAAACCGTTTGAGTTAAAAACCCATCAAGCGACATTTATCAACAGCTTCCATTTGCCCTGAAACCTTCAAACTCCGGCGGAATATCTCTCATACAAGATTTTTTTCCTCAAACTCTGTAGCTATAGATCAAACGTACCAAGCTTCGACCTGACGATCGGTACCTACTTGATCTCGATCTGTCTGTACAAAATCAACTCGCCATGGGGATCGAGCAGTACGACCTCATAGATCCCTTTTTTGAAGGGTCCCGCGACACCCTGCATGGGGTAATAGCAGACGCAATCGCAGGGCGCCTCTTCCATCGCCTTTTCACGGAACACAACTATCTCATCTTCCAGCGAAATCGTCATTCGCACATATTCGGCACAGCAATTGAAAAAGATCGGGTCGCTGACCAGGATATTTTTTCCTTTTGCCCTTATGCTCGGTTCGAGCAATGGCGGCTCGGTGGTGCCGCATTGTTCGACCTCATAACGCAGCAGGGGCTGCGATTGACGGGGAGATCTGCTCGCCGCCCTAGCGTGATCGACATACAGCTCCTCGACATGCGAGTCATCGATATCCCCATCGAACTTTTGCTTCCAATCCGTGATGTAGCCGATGATGTCCCGCGTGAAGCCGCCATAACGCTCCTTCGCGTAAACTGAAACGATCTTATGCGTTTCACCGTCATCCTCCTCCCAGGTCACCGCGAACGGATAGGGGGTCTTATCCAGATAGAGCCGTTCCATGCGGAGGTGTGCCGGCATTGAGATATCGAGAAACGCGAAGGCCTCTTTCTGGTAAGTGAGATCGTACTTTCCCGTACCCAAGGCATAGAAGAAGAGATGGCCGTTTCTGAACTTGGGCAAGGAGTGGCTGTACTCCACAGTCAAAAGCGCCTTTTCCGGAAAAGGGCCATACCAACCGATCATCGGAATCTCCGGCCAGCGCGGCAGAACGGTGGGATAGGTCTCGTCTAGATAGAACCAGGGGAGTGGTTCCAAATCGATATTGAGTTCGTGGATATAGGGAATCACGGACTCAGAGAATATCCAGTAATCAGGCAGTTGACCCATGTCGACTGAAATTTCACTAGTTTCAGGTGGCAGCGGGTATTTCATCTCGGTTACATCATCGGGTATCCACATGAAGTAGTAGTTCCCGATAAACCTCACCTCGAGTCCCGACTCGTCACTCTCTGACAAGTACGCGTACATGTCCTCTAGCGGCATGACTGCGGGGAATGGGTAAGGTATCGGGTTGGCCGGAACTGATGTCGAGATAATCAGCACGGCGAGGTAGCTTAAGATACTTAGCAACGCGCGCATGGCTCCACCTCCTGTTTGCCAGCGTCAAGAATCATCCTTCCCTCCAGAGCAGCGGCTGATCCTTAGCGGTCGTGCGGGCCGGAGTCTCGCTGACTATAGGGCGGTTTTCACACGCCTCGAGCTTGACTGCAGCCACTCTACCCACCCCGCTGAGGTCAATCCTTACCCTTAGAGGTCAATCCATATTAAGTATAGTGCCTGAAGGGAAATCCCATTTTGTTTCGCCGATACCGCTGCCTTCGAATAGCTATTCATTCGGCAACCCGGCCTTCCTTAACCCTGCCAGGAGTGCTTCGCGTACACGGGGATCCTTGAATGGAAAGGCAAACTCCAGCTGGCTGATCGAAAACCCCGGACTCAAGACCATGAGTTCGGTTGCCTCCCATTCCGCCCTGTCCACTGCGCCAGTATAGGCAAGGATGGCCGTGATCCACATACGGGCACGCATATAGTTGGGATTGATATGCAACACCCTATCGAACATGACCACTGATTCGTCATATTGGCCTTGCGCGAACCGAATCTCGCCAAGGACCTCCAGATAGGAGGCTGTAGGCCTTGGATTCAAACGCATCGCCTGATCCATCAAGGTCCGTGCTTCATCGGCACGACCGGCATAATTCATAATCCAAGCACCCAAGGCATAGGCGTCAGCGTAGTTTGGATCGACCCGGATGGCGCGCTGGGTTGCCTCGATGGCTAGAGCATGTCGCCGCCGGAAAAGATTGGCCTGCCCACTGATGAAATATACTTGAGGAAGTGAGGGGTCCATCTTGGCGGCCGTTTCCGCCAGTCGGGCCGCCTGTTCCAGGGAACGCGATGGGGTCGCCGTCCAGCCGTCGATGGCTTCCCGGGAATGGGTCATCGCCAGTCCCGCATAGGCTCTCGCAAACGCCGGATCCAGTTCGATTGCTCGGGCAAAATGTTCCCTGGCGGATAGATTCTGTTCTCTGGAACGATGTCCGTGGGCTTCGAGACCCCGAAGATAATAGTCATAGGCGACTACAATTGCCGTCGGGCGCTTGGCGAGGATTTCCCTTTCCACCGGTATAAGCTCGACCTTCAGCGCCTTGATAACGTCAGCTGTCAACCTATCCTGCATCACGAAGACATCGTTCATAACGGTCTCGTAACGCTCTCCCCAATGGGTGAGTTCATCACTGGTATTGATCAGCTGGACATTGACGCGCAAACGGTCTCCTGAACGCTGAATACTGCCCACTACCACGTAGTCCACGTTGAGTTCCGAGGATATCTGTCGCGGACCCGCATCGCTGTCCCTATAGGCGAACACGGAACCCGGTGCGATGACCAAGAGCCCGGACACTTTGGAAAGATCGGTTATCAGGTCTGCTGTGATGCCATCAGCAAAGTAGTCCTGTTCCGAGTCAGCAGCCAGATTCTCGAACGGCAGTATGGCAACAGCCGGTTTGCCGGGCGCAGACCCAATTCGATTGGCAGCGGGTTGATCCTTTCCCAGGTAACTCCAGACCGACAAGAAAAGTAAAAGGAGTAAGAACGCCCCCGTGGTCCACACGACTGGCTGACCCCAGCCGCGCACCTTTGAGGTCGTGGATATTGACGAAACCTTGCCTTCTTCATTGGCTTCACCGCAAGGTACCACTTCAGCAATCAGCCGGTAACCGGTTTTCGGTATTGTCTCGATCACATGGGGATGGCGTGCACTGTCCCTAAAAGCCCGTCGCAGTTTCAGGATCGTATTGGTAACGGCATCTTCGGTGACAATCCTGCCGGGCCAAATGCGCTCTTCCAACTCGCTACGACTCACCACCCGTCCCGCGTGTTCTACAAGGTAGACCAGCACCTGCATGGTCTTCGATTCCAGCCGAACCTCTCCCGCTGCACCCGTTAGCCGCAGGATCGATGGCTCCACGCGGTAACCCGCGACCTCAAACGGGGCCACCGGCTGCATCGTATTGCTGGAAAATGGGGCCTGCGTACCATGCGAGAAGGACATAGATAAGGTTCTGTTTATAAACGGGTTAGAAGAATTGCGTAAAACCAACGGAGTTTCGTCGGAACTACTGCTAAGAATAGCGCTAATTTAACCAGTGAACACCTTAGCTCAAGCGCTGAAGAGGTCCTCAAGGGGAGCGCCCAGGAACCACAAGGCCGTGCAACCCGCAAGAGCTGGTTTGTTCAACCCATTCAGCTGCGCAGCCACCAGGAGCGCGGCTGGTTTAGCGGAGATCTGTATCTCAAGCGGAGGAAGCAACAATGAAGCTTATGAAGACTGTCACTCAAGTAACCGCACTTGTTCTCTATACCACCATAGCTAGCGCCCAGGAGCCTCCAAGGTTTTACCAGGACACCTACCCTGAACATGCCCTCAAATCCAGATTGGAAGCCGAAGCAGTGCTGATGGGTGACGCTGCCAAGCTCGATGCGAAGACCCGTGAACTCATTGCTCTGGGGGTGGCTGCCCAGATTCCATGCGCCTATTGCGTGCACGTCCACAACAAAAACGCACGAGCGAAAGGCGCCACCGAGGCCGAGATCCGTGAGGCTGTCGCGACCGCAGCGCACGTGCGGCATTGGAGCACCGTTCTCAATGGCATGGCGTATGATTTCGAGGCATTCAAAGCGGAAGTTGAGAAAATGCATGCCTCGAAGTGATGCATTAACGCTGGTGCCCCCCTCTCTGTATGCATAAGTACCACGGGGGGCATCCAGCGCTACTTGAGTCGCATCAGGGTCGG
>JBDLIZ010000399.1:0-5537 GCA_039714615.1 Pseudomonadota bacterium
CTTTAAACAGTTGCAAACTTGGATACACGACACGAAAACGGTAAAAGATATTGGACACATGTGGGGTTCATTATTAGTTAGGCCTCATCTTTAAAGGGAGACGTTATGGGAGTAATCGACAAATCTACCTATACCTTCACCTGCCCGAAGTGCAAAGCGCGAGAGGATGGGGCTGTCTTGGAGTACGGGTCGTCTTATGGAGCTTCGTGGGGTTCCCCACCAAAAATCATCCACTTCTCGGTACAGTGGAATACCGGACAGTTTGGCGAACCCCACCCCACGTCGGCGGTTTGCGTGAAATGCAAAGTTCCTGCAGACGTGCAATCCTCGTAACCGAGCGCCAATCAAACGCCGTTCCACCATCGTAGTACGGAGGTTCAATGAGTCCGACAATTATTCCACCACTCGAAGACAAATGCGAAAAGTGCGATCGCTGTGTCGAGATCGCTATTACAAGTGATCCCCAGGGCTTTAACGCTCCCTCACGTGTCTCAGATTGCAGCACCAATGGATGCCCGATCAACGCAAAGTACAAGCCGAACGCTGAACAAAGCATGATGATATATTTTGTGAGCTGTAATGAGGCTGGCGCGTGATCGGCCAATAAGGCCTAACATCCGCATGCACCTGATCGGCTATAGCGGGCTACGCCCGCTTCCACCGGAAAATGATGAGGGGAGTTAGAAGGCAGTGAAGATACCCAGACAAGAGCCTAGCTGGCCCCTCCCTTTCAAAGGTAGAAACCACTCTGGTGCTTACTCCCAGAACTTCGTCTGTAAGTTTGGTAGCGTTTACGTGATGGACAACCACAGGGCGGCACTTTGGTGTTGGCTGCAAGAACTTGATTTGAACGCGCCCCATTCTCTGTTCCACATAGACCGGCACACTGACACCCTTCAAAGTAGACTTGATGAGTGGATGAAGCACCTCCCCTCTTGGTCTTCGAGTCTCGAAGAATACTTGACCCACAGCTACAAGTTTGAAATGGGAACGGTCCCGGTCATTCGGTGGGATAACTATTTATCAATTTACTTTGAAGAGTTTGGCGCCAAGCTGGATCGATGCTACTTCGCAACCCATCGCGATGGAGATGACCCTAATCACGACAGAGTCAGTATTGTGGAGTTTTGGGACCTTCCGAGAAACCTAGAATATTGGCTGCGCGACCGAGATGTCCCCTGGATAGTAAATATAGACCTAGACTACTTTTTCTGGAATTCTGGGGAGAACACAGGGGTGATGGTGTCGGACGATTACCTTAAGGAGACATTCACACCTCTGCGCCATGCGATTGACGACGGAACTGTAGCGGTAACGACCATCTGCCTTACTCCAGACCCTCCGCTTACTTCAGGTTGGAAGGCGACGGAGAAACTTGCGGCCGAACTTCTTGCAATTCTAGGAATGGACTTCAAACTCCCCAAGGAGCCTTCTAACAATACGCGGCACGCCGACCACTGAGCCGTGCAACGTCTCAGTGCCCTTCTCGCTCTGGCGGAGGGTGAGCGCCGGTATTAACAGCCTCGCTAGGCGAAAGCAGTCGTTAAGATCATGATTGCGACCGGCAGCCCATGGCCGGTCTGAGCCCGTTACAACACCAGTTTTGGCACCTATTGACGGTCCGCTTTCGATAATAGCTCGATCAAATCTGACACTGTATGTAAGATCAAATCCTGACTATTACAAAAGTCGAGGCCTGTGCTCACTATCTCTCTAGCCGATGGCGATCAACGGGCGATCGCCGTTTTGTGTACCGTTCAAATTTGACAGACTCGCGTTTTTTGTCTGCAATCTCATTATACTGGGAAATGTCCCGTTTCAGTGTTTGGCGGCCTGTTTCGTTCAGTTTGTTAAGCCGTTCGATGCGGACCTGCAAAGCCTGGCGCTGCTCCAGTTGTTTGAATATCAACGCATCCTTTTCCTTTCTGTCACGTTTGCCGGCCAGATAGGCTTCTTGCTCGTTGAGTCGTTTAATACGCCTATACTTGCCCGTGATGCGATCAAACAAGCCGTGTAGCCCTTTGTTGAAATGTCCCTGACGTTTCAGGGTTTCGGCGTGCCAGCGCTTTTGGTGTTTCTCTTCAAGCACCCTGCGATGACGCGCGTTCTTTTCCGCCATTTGTAGCCGTTTTGTCTCAATCCCGGCGATGCGCGTCCTGATGGCGGTGTCTTGCTGCTGCCGGAGCTTTGCCAAACGGGCCGCCATTTCCTTGGCGATTTGCGCCCGCGCTTCATCTACGCCCGGCAGTGAGGTTTGGTCCGTCAGTTTGGAGCGGATCGCCTTTGTCCGGATGCCAACCCATTTTGAAACGGCAAAGACTTCGCAGTTATGATCCAGTGCCACGAAACCCCGGCGATCACCTCTAGCCAACGTGTACCCACGCTCTTTGAGCGCTTGCTGAAACGCGCTTTGATTATCACTGACCGCCCAGCATTCCTGAAAGACGCGCTTTATCTCCCGGGGATTTCTACCGATCCGTTTGGCCTGCTGCCACTGCGCCAGCGTGAAGTTTTTCGGATCACGCTGCTTGGAATTCATGAGCCCGCGCGGCATTTGCCAGCCCTGTTCGAGGTACAGCTCGCGCGCGATATTCATCAGTTTTCTCTTGGTAAAGGAAAGCGGAATCGCTTTCATATTCTGGGCGTCAATGCGCGACCAAACCGCGTGACAATGCCTGCGGCCTTCTTTGCTGTGGAAAATAATGGCGCGGGGTTGATCGCTCAGGCCCAGCTTTTGTTCAATTCGCCCGATCGCATCTTCAAATACATCCGTCGAGACATTTTCCGTGGGAGGCGGATTGAGACTCAGGGAGAAAAGGAATTTCTTCGCACGCGTCCCCCGGCTTACGGCATAGATTTCGTTAAGGGCTGAGACAAGGCTGTCTGAGGCAAAACCGCGCAGCTCGTGTACGTCCACATGCTCGTTTTCTTCCTTGAGCAAATGCAATGCCAGATTTTTGGCTCCGCCACGCTGATTGCCGTGCAGGATCATGTCAGTCCTCCGTAGCCTTGGCGTAGGAGGATTGCCTGCTCTCCAACCTAAGGCCCAGTGCCGTGAACAAAGCGTCCCGCATGGCCAGCACCGCAGGCATCGTGCAATTCCTGTTCGACATCCCGTGAGATGTCCAACGTTCCCATATTGGCGGATTTGGCGAGCTGGTTGAGATTGGAGGACAGCCTGGAGCGGCCCAGTTCTGCCAAAACCAGGGCAATCTTCTTTTCATCGGCCCGTGGCCTTCTGGATGCGCGGCGTTTGTGTGCGCGATCTCCGAGCAGGCGCTCACGGATATATGCCCCCAGAGGCTTGCTACCGGCCTGTTGTTCGAGCAAGGTGCGCTCTTCGGCAGTCAGGCGTAGCGAGAAGGGAGGCGCTGATTTCTTCTTACGGCTAACCTGTTGATTTGCAAAAGCGACCTTGTGAAACGAATCCGAAGCCCGTATAAATGTACCGGTGCCGGAATTCATGGTCGTGGCCCCTGAAAATAGGGCACATGGCGCTCAAGATAAGTATTCCATTCTTCGAGGGTCTCGAATAGGCGGTTCGAAGTTTCTTCCTCGAAGCGCGCCAATTAAAACAACGGGATACGGTGAATTATCCTGTTGTGCATATATCTTAAGTCACCGATAAATCACCGGTGGATAGTATTCCATACCCTGTGCGTGCATAGAACTGTCCATGTTCTAGCGCCGCGCATCGAGCCCGGTATGCAATGGGCCATCGGGGCTTAGTACAACGCCAACCCTTGAAAAGGAAAGAAGGGTTAGGTCTTGCCCCGTGCCTTTCTCGGCATCGGAATAACTGATTTCTTGAAAGATACGGATCAAGACCTGACCGTGCTTTTTGCTGCTTTTTTGACCCTTTGGTGCCGAGCTGGCGGGAACCGGCATCTGCTCCGGCGAGGACGGAATGTTGCCGGAGAAACAGGGTGCTAAATCACCACCAACTTGGAAGATAGGGCAAACCGGCGCCATAGAGAAAGAAGGGATTCAATCCGCCGCCCCCTCCCTGAGTACCGAAGTCATAAAGGGGGGGGTAATACTCATCCACGCCGTAGGCAGGCGAATGAGGTCTGGACGGGTAGCCACGTTCATACTCCGTCGGCGGATATTGTGGGTCTGAAGGGGAGATTTCTTTATCATACCTGTACTTATCAGGATAGTAATCCGCCGCGGGATAATCACCATAACGAGGGGCATAGCGGTCAACCTGGCCAGGCGGGGGCTGTCTTAGTTGATCAGCACTGCGGTAGGGATCATATCCTTCGCCTGGATAACCCAAAGATTCATAGCTGGGCGCCCGCTGGGCACCATTTCCCTCGGCGGGAAGCGCCCAGGGATTGTATCTTTTCTTACCAGCAGGGGCATAAGCAGGTTGCTCAGGAGGGGTATAGCTCGGAGGGGTATAGCTCGGAGGGGTATAGCTCGGAGGGGTATAGCTCGGAGGGGTATAGCTCGGAGGGGTATAGCTCGGAGGGGTATAGCTCGGACGCGGTGCGCGATCGGGCTGAGTCTGGGGAGGGAAATACACCCCTTCAGACCAATGTCTGCCACTATTGCTATCCGCCGCAACAAGCTGGCTTAATAGCAAACAGAAAATCCATATGGGCAATCGCAACTTAACCATCAAGACACTCGCCAATCACTGGCTTATTGTTCTTCCGCTGATCAATCTAGGTAATACCTCCGAATCCTTAATCACACCAATATTCAATGGATTCGACCGCAATATCGATTAGTTTATCGGTAATATAAGCTAAATAGTTAACCTTAACCCTGGATAAATTGGGGGAGATTTGTATTTGAAGGCCCAATCACCACGGATATCGATGGAGATTGGTCAACTGATTTCGTGCACATCCCTTAGGCACTAGAAAGCCGCCGATCAGGGGTCAAATTCGCGAGCTTGTATTGTTTTACTCTGACTCCGTTTTCAGAATCGGTTAATCTCGATCGAACAATGATAAATATCTACCGACCGAGATCCATTTAAAACATACTCATTGGCGAAACCAAAAATGACACCGGAAAATCCTTACACACCACCATTGTCCAAAGTGCAAGATACCCCGCTCACGTCCGCGGGCGGAAGCCTGCACAGCGGCATCGCAGGCGAATACGATTTCTCCATAGAAGAGGTTATCAAGGAATCCTGGGCCAAGACCCAGGGAATGAAGGCGACTTTCTGGATAGCCGCTATCATCATCGTGGTGGCATTGGTTATTGTGGGCATCGTGCTTGAATTTTTGCTGGGGACCCCACTGGAAAATGAAATATATACTTCGGCCGATTTCATCAAGCAGATATTCTCCCAACTGATCAGCGGGGCCATCACCTATCCCCTGATGGCCGGCCTTATCATGCTGGGAGTTCAGCGCGCCGTTGATCAGCCGATAACCGTCAATCTGGCATTCAGTTATTTTGGGTATGCACTGCCCCTAGCCATCCTGGGTGTCCTGACTACGCTCCTTACCTATATCGGTTTTCTGTTGCTGATACTGCCGGGTATTTACCTAGCAATCGCCTACATATTAGCCACC
>JBDLIZ010000400.1:0-5535 GCA_039714615.1 Pseudomonadota bacterium
TGTGGATACGCTAGCTGGTATTATGCTAGAACGCGTGGACCGGCTGTTAATTGTTGGTGATAAGGTGAAATTGAATGGAGTGGTTGCAGAGGTTATCAAAATCGAAGGAACACGTGTCATACAAGTTAGGGTAACAGTCCCGAAATCTTCAGTTTTAAGTAATATACCTGTAGAAGATAAGCAAAGCCCACTTAGTCACTAGTGCTCAATCAAAACCTCCAGTAATCCGGTCATCATCAAGGGAGATATCTTCCCGCCGATCCCCACGGAAGTGACATGATAAATCGCACCAGCATATTCGAGTCGGAGGGATCTTGCCATGGGGGAAGGTTAACACAAGCTATGTTGGCATGTTAGACCTGACCCCGTTTTTCCGTTTTGCGTTTTTGTGTGACCCCGTTTTTGTGCGAGCGAGCGCTTTAACGGGTAGTCCAGTCGACCGACCTCGGCAGGCCTGCTTACCCGCAGCCTGCCAAGTGGTCGAAATCGTGTTCTGTTCGCGCCGATTCGGAGAGGTGCGGCAGCTATTTGTTAGAACTGAGTTTTTTCGCCTGCTCTACCCACTTCTCCCGCTTAATGCGCCCCGGGAAACGTATGATGCGTTCTTCCAGGTGAGCAATGTCTTCGTCGCTGAGCTTCGCTATCTGGTCGAGGTTTAGGATGCCTTCGCGATTCAGTTTCTTTTCTAGACCGGGGCCGATTCCTGAAATTTGTTTCAGGTCGTCTTTGGCCTCCGGTAGCTGCGTCTTGGTCTTTTTCGCAGTACTGGCCGTTTGTCGATGCTTGGTCGCGGTTTTTCCTGACGGTGCACGTTCTGTGGTTTTCGCAGTGGTTGCGGGACTACCCAAGTCCTTGAACCAATGGCTCCACAGCCGTTGCTGCGTAGCAATGGATTTTTGCATCGATTTCGTGATTTGATCGATTAGTTTCCCCAACTCCTTGGTTGACATTTTTTCGAAGTCAGCCAGCTCGGACCAGTTGCGTAACAGTTCCATCTGACCCTGGACGGGTCCCTGGATTGCTTTGCCCCACTCGTCGAAGTTTGGCAAGGAGTCAGGGCCGGCGCTACTCCTCACGATCTGCACCCACTGATCCCACAGTTGATTCTGATTATCGAGCCATCGCTGCATGGAATCATGGGCCTCCGCGTTTAGATCGGCGAAGAACTTAGGCTTCAGCTTCTTGCTGTCTGCCCGCCCGGACCATTGCTCCAACCATTCCTGCTGCAGTTCCAGGGATTGGCTGACGGCCTTTTCAGCCCATTTGCTCATGCCTTCGAGGGTCTGCAGTTGCCAAGGATTCAGGTGATGTGGAAAGGCTAAGTCCGGAAAGCTTTCGGTAGACTCCTTCCACAGCTGATCCTGCATATCGCGCAGATTCTTAAACATCTCTTTGTAAATTTTGAACATGTTCGGACTCCGGTGTTTGTCGATCAATTGTGTTAAAGATCTGTCAGTTGTGCGTCGAACCTCGCAAAAAAGGACACCCACTATACCACTTGAGTGTCTGATACTCCGGTGCCGGGATGAGAATCATCCAGAATATTCAAGGAACGAATCATGCCCAAGCCAAGAAAAGCACTGTTGTTCCTGGACGCCACCCCCTATTACCATTGTGTCTCCCGCTGTGTACGCCGAGCCTTTCTCTACGACCGTGATGCGGTCACCGGACAAGACTTCGAACATCGCCACCAGTCGATCGTCGATAAACTGCTGACACTGGCCGGTATTTTCGCCATGGATGTCTGTGCCTATGCTGTTTTGTCCAACCATTACCACGTCGTCATGCATGTGGATCGTGAACAAGCGGAAATCTGGTCGGTGACCGAGGTGATCCAACGCTGGCATCGGTTGTTCAGCGGTTCGCGCTTGTCACAATGCTTCTTGCAACAGGCGGAGCTGTCCCAGGCAGAACGGAACGAGTTGGAGAATCAAGTCAACCTCTGGCAGCAGCGTCTGATGGATCTCAGTTGGTACATGCGGGTAGCCAATGAATCGATTGCCCGAGCGGCCAACCGAGAAGACCGATACACAGGACGATTTAATGAAACATTCAGAAATCTCTGTTGCTGTTTCGTTTTTCATGGGTAATGCTTTTAATCTTTCGAATATAGTCCGTGCAAGTATCATAGTTTAGGTGCAACTGAAGACCGAGATAGAGATTATGAGTCCGAAAGTCGCCCGCAGCCCGAAGTTTTGCCCCTCAACGTCATTTAGACCTGAGCGGCCAACGGGAGCGTAGTGGAGAAATCCAACAACAATTTTCAATACTCTGGCTTTCTAGAAGACCAGCCACAAAACTAAGATTTAGATTCGGCAGCTCATCCCAACGGGTGAGGGCTGGTCTAGCCGGAGTCTGTCGACAGCCTGATCGAAGCAACGGGTACCCGAGAAGTTCGGACTGCAATGCGGGCTCCATAATCGGGATTAAATAGGCCAGAGGTAGCTTAGTCTTTACCAGATCCAAGGCCATGTTAACCCGCAGCTCAGGATCCTCGACCAGACTGAAGGCCTGCTCCAAGACCTGTTGGTTGGTCTTTGCTTCAACTGGCAGGGCTTTAAACAAAACCGGCACAACATCTTTACTCAATTCAGCCAGGTGACTCATTCCAATAAAGGTACCAGAAAATTAATCAAATCTTCAAAAAATTGTCACCGTCCTGTCATATTTATCCTTTAAGCTGCTGTATGTGAGGAAAGTCTTTTTGCAATGAAAAGCGGTTAAGAGATGCGCGTTTCTATATATGTAGTTTAACTTATCGCGCCAGAACATGCCCCAAGGTATTGAATAGATAAAAAATCAACAATATTCAGAGGATGGGGGGGGGAGTGCAACTTGTCTTCCTAGGGCAGACCACCAATTTTTCGTTAGTCTAAATGGTAACATCCAGATATTTTTGTGGCATATAAGCCAAACGCTTACAAAAGCAGTTGTTAAACGCACACAGATTTGCGCTTTCAACTGCGGGTGGTGAACGAGCTATTCTGCGACACAGATAACATTTTTTTGTAACAGTCAGCTAATAACAAAATCTAGGAGATGCCACTGAAAGGGATTGAATTGGAGCCAATATAAAAATGAAGATACGTAGATATTTCGTAGCAGAAATTACTAGAAAGGGTTGGAGAAGGATCAGCAGAAAGTTTAGCAACCTTAAGGAGGCTCAGAACAGACACCAATACCTCAAACGCAAATTCCCTAATGCGTGTGTGGTGCCAGACACTCAATAATTGCTCAAACCCGACCTCGATTAACAACCTCTAGATCGGTATCTTGGGCTTTCTCCTAAGCCCTTGAAAATAAGTTATCGAGTGCGTGGACATTGTAAGACCTGAATACTGCGGATCTCCGAGTTACATCGGCACTAATCAAAAAGCTAGTCCAAGAACTATGAGAAGCTAAAAATACAGTAAATCAGGGACGATGGTCAAAGCGCTCCGAGCTACACCAATGGACAGTGTGTACACTACCAACGCCGGCGACCAGAAGAAACGACGCTGTACCAGTTGGTATAAGAGCACGTCCAGACCTTCTTTGCCCAAGTCAAGCGCGAAACCGGGGCGAGTTTGCCCGATTTTGTCAAAGACGAGTTCGAGGCCTTTCCATCCTTAGGAATGCGAACGAAATAACTTCCCTAACTGGCGCCGAATGATCGTTTGTATTCAAGGCGTGACAACAGGCGCATAGCCCAGCTATGTAACTGTTGTTACAACGCCGAATACGAGCGATAAGGCAAGTCAGATAGGGAAGTTATTTAGGTAGCATCCCTTAGGTCCTTAAACGGTACGTCCCTGTACCACTACAGCGCGTGCGAATTCCCGGTGTTCTTTGGCGTATTCGACTGGGTCTACCCCCTCATCACCCTGTTTGCAGGCTGACCCCAGCAATTACCGAAAGACAAGAGCGCCAGTTTTACTCAATTCTGGCAATGTGCAGCATTAACAATTGGTTAACGTTTTTTCGGTGGAAGTTCATCATACTTCGGTAGTGAACTTGGTTCCTTATACCAAACAGCTCGTGAGCCGCAGAAGATATTTTGAAATGGTCTAATCTCAGGATCTTCATCAAGCGTACCCGCTGGAACCACTACTGCCTTGCCACTCTGAACCAACCACGGCAAGGATGAACCACAATTTTTACAGAACGAAGTCGCAAAATGCTTAGCTCCATCGAGCTCATACCTACCGACTAGATCTTTTCCATTCAGCCATCTAAAGTCGTCTGGAGAAACCAATAAGTTTGATGCAAAGGCGCTTCCAGTGAACTTTCGGCATCGCGAGCAATGACAAAACTGGAATATGCCCAGGTGGCCTTTTATGGCGTAAGAAACCTTCTTGCAGAGACAGGTTCCGCTTATCTCATTTTCATACATTTTGAATTTTTCAGATTATGGGTCATAGTTCAATCGAAAAAAATCGATTTAAATGATTAACGGGCTACTTGGTCAACGCCATGAACAACTGCGGCAACCGTTCGGGTAAGCGCTCAACCTTGTCAATAACCAGATATTGTTGGCCGAAAATATCGCTCACGTATTCATCGGCATGGGGGTCCAGGTTGATGCAGTAAGTGTAGATCCCCTGGCGGTCCAGTTCCTGAACCGCCTTGTGGGTATCCTGGATGAGCATGCGCTCATCCTGCACATCGATATCCGAAGGCTGTCCGTCGGTGAGTACCAGCAGCAGCTTCTTCTCAGCCTTGCGCGCATTGAGATAATGGCCGGCATGCCGCAGAGCCGCACCCATACGAGTGGACCAGCCGGCCTGCATGGCGGCAAGCCGTCCCTTTACGTTGTCATCCCAGCGCTCTGCGTAACCCTTGATGTGTTGATAGCGCACCTCGTGGCGGGTGTTGGAGGAAAAACCGGCGATAGCGAACTCATCCCCCAGTCGCTCGATGGCCCAGCCCAGCAGGGCCACCGCATCGATGGCGTGATCCAGGGTAATACGGATATCCACATCATCGGTGATGAGCCGCACCAGTGCCATGCGGCAGGCGGAGCGCGGCGCGATTCCCTGGTTGATCAACTGGGCGGCGTAGACCAGCAAACGGGTGGAGATGCCTTCGTCCAGGTAGCAGATGACACCGATACGGGCAGCCACGGTGAGCGGACCGTCCAGCCAGCGGGTGCCATCCACATCCAGCAGATAGCGACCGACCAGGTCCGAGGCGGTCATATCTTCATTGCAGGCCACTGTAATCAACGGCTTGCCTAGCTTCCAGGCCATGTGTTCCACGAACCGGGACTTGCCACAGCCGGTGGGCCCTTTCACCATCACGGGTAGACGTTCTTCATACGCCGCTTCGTACAACGCAATCTCGTCTGCCTGGGGCCGGTAGAAGGGTTCCTGATCGATACGGTACTGTTCGATGTCGGTACTCATGACGGCTCCACTATGATTTGGGCAGGATAAGTTGTAGAGAAGGCTACTAGGAGCCTGTCGGACTTAGGACTGACCTACTGCGGAAAAGCCGGATTTGGACAGATTTCCCGATCCTTTTCGTTAAATAGCTGCGGCTATTCGCCTCAAACGA
>JBDLIZ010000401.1:0-5519 GCA_039714615.1 Pseudomonadota bacterium
AAGAATGAATAGATAGCGAAATGCAACGTAAAATTTAAAATACCGGCAATAACAAGTACAGCAAACACGAATTTTATGTACCAGACTGAGCCCTTCTTAACAACTCTACTTTCGTTCACATTCACAACCTAGCTCTTCGGAGAATGTAACTGTTGATGTCCCACCAAAAACCGTCAGCCCCAGTCCAATTTCCGGTGCGACCGTGAAGCCTAGTCCATTAACAGAGGACGCGCCTCCCAGCTTGACAATCAATGCCCCGACTCCGGCACCGGCTGTCAATGCACCGGACCATCTTAGCCAGCCCCCGTTGAAAACGCTAGGATCCGGCTGGGACAGCCCATCTTGGAATATCAGCCTGCTTGCTGCTTCGCTGAGAGGCAACCCTTTGACAATGACCCCGGCACCATGCCCGGGTCCGGCCGCAGTAACTCGCACTCGGTATTTTTTACCGTTGACACATTCCGAAGTCAGGCTGTAAATAGCACCAGCACCACCAATGAAGATGGCACCACCACCGAATAACTCTGTGCCAGTCCATTCTACTAAACCGCTAGGGTCAAAAGCGCGTAGCGGGTTTCCATGCACATAGGGTCACGGAACGGGGTCACCATTTAGCCGACTCGTGTCAATAGGCAAAACGCCTCCTTAGCCACGAATTTTCCTTTTCGTGAACACCAAAAATAACGATTCCGCACCAGACGACTCATAAATACGCACCCCAATTCTCTGTTTGGCAGGCGTCGAATTCGAAACCGAATCGCACCAGTCACCCTTGTGGATCAAGGCGGTGGAACTTGCTCCGAACGGAGCAAGTATCCGGCCCCTGGCTCATCAGAGCCCCAGAAAATATTCGGTACCCTAGCGTGTCCAAGTGGTGCGGGAACCCGCTTTCAGATCGGTTCCCGCTTGACAGATTTGTGGCTCTTGCTGTAAGCAGCAAGTCCAACCCGTGGATGGCTCACGCCAGAGGCGCTTCAGTCAAACCCTTGGCAATAAATCGTTTTCAATAACTGGACGGGCCGGTGTCTAATCAGGTCTGGTGGCTTGGTATCCAACCCCGGTGTAAGCTCACCGTCCCATCCATAACTGCAGTGCTATGGCATCTGTGTTACCCCGTAACGCGTTGCCTCTTTAGGAGGCAGATTCACGGCTTATCTCATGCAGACCCCACAACCTGGAGTGCAAGCGTTGTCAAGGAGGAGTCCCGAGGCAGGAGGGAAGCTCCTTGATAACGCTGGAACGTAAGGTATCCTGTTCTGCAAGAGATAAGCGGTGTTGGTATTCATCCAAACGCCCGGTCTATTTCAAAACGTTGCTGATCGCGCATCATGTAATAGCAGGCTCTGGAAAGCTTGTGGGCAATGGTTTTGATCGCCACTACGTTATTGGTTTTTGCCGCCTTACGCTGGTAATAGCCTTTGATCCTATCGTTGTAGCGAATCGCGAAATTCGCCGCTTCCACAAACGCCCAGGCCAGATACTTGTTGCCATTTTTGGTATTGCCTTTGCCTTTTTGTTTCCCATTACTGGTGTGCGTACTGCCGACACATCGGCAATAGGAGGCGTAGTTACCCGCTTTGGCAAAGCGATGAATGTCACCCGTCTCCAGCATGATGGTCAAACCTAAAATCACCCCTATTCCCGGGGTGGAAAGTAAATATTCATATTCTGGCTTCAATTGCGCTTTGTTTATTACCGCGCGCTCCAGAATCTTGATTTGTTCCTGCAGCGTGGTCATGACCACCCGGTTGCTCTGGATCGCCAAGGCGATGTCTTGATCCGGGAATAATTCCTCAACCTGCGGTGATGTCAGTTGCTTGATTCTGTTGGCGCTCATGGCGCGGCCGGTATTTCGCGAGACCAGATTCTGGATGCTCAATAGGTTCGTCGTCCTGAGTTGCACCAGTTGCCTGCGCTTGCGCAATAGATCCCGGACCGCTCGACCGGCTTTTGGATAGATATAGCCCTGCGGTAAGATGTCTAACCGAAGCAGATGAGCTAACCAGCGCGAATCGCTATGGTCGTCTGAATACTTTAATCCTTCATATTGTTTAACCGCCGCGGTATTGACCAGATGCACCTGATAACCCGCTTCCATCAATCCGTCGACCAACCAATACCAGTTGTAGGTGGACTCTACCGCCAATCCCTGCAGCGTCTCTTGGTAGGGTGCTAACGCGCTGAGAATATGCGACAAATCATTCCTTAGCCGTCGCTGATAAATAACCTGGTCTTTCTCATCCAATAGCGTCACCACATTATTGTTGGAATGAAGATCAATTCCACCGTATAGTTTCATTTCCGACTCCTCTTTCAGGTTCTCGATCAATGTCGTTAAACATCGAACGATACCGCTTGTTTGGGGAGTCGGCTAGATGATTATCAGGTCTATATCTTAGACTCTCCGTATGATATCTTCCTCCAATGGCAAGACCACTTCGCATCGAATTCTCAAACGCACTTTATCGCGTCACCTCCAGGGGCGACCGACGGAAATAAAGGGGACGCTACCCTATATTTCCTGTTAGAAGCCTTAAAAAAATCAGCGCTTATACCAACCATCCATAATGGTATATTTCCTATACCATGTTTGTTATTGAATTCGATGAACGGAAAAGTCAGATCAACCTAGATAAGCATGGGATCGACTTTGTTGAGGCTCAAGAGTTCTGGGAAGACCCCTATCTAATAGACATTCCTGCAAAAATAAATGATGAATCGAGGTTTCTCGTCATTGGTCGCATTAGAGGTAAACACTGGTCAGTAGTCATAACTCCACGAGGCGACAACATTCGGATCATTTCCGTTCGCCGTTCCCGGACAGAAGAGGTGGCTATATATGAAAGCTAAGAAATTCGATTCCGACTTTGACAGTGGAAAAGATATTACTGGTGCACTAGATCTATCCAAGGCTCGCCGGCCTTTACAAAAGCAAAGAAGGGTTAACGTAGATTTCCCCGCTTGGATGATTGAGTCCCTTGATAGGGAAGCTCGCCGGCTTGGTGTTACACGCCAGTCAATTATCAAGGTGTGGCTTGCCGAACGTCTGGAACAATCGGCTTCTAACAAGTGAAGGAAAGGGCGAAAGAAAACGCAATCCTTTTTAGGCGGAAGCTAATGACATACAGGCTGCAAGCCAAGATTGGTCAGAAGCGTATTTTCAGGAATTTTCCACTATGTCACCCTGTGGGAAAACCATAGGGGGGATGTTTTTATTGAAAAACTGGAAAAGTTGGCTAATCGTCAACTAAGGTATCGTCCACAGGGCAGGCTATCTAATAATAAAGGGTAGCGTCCTCTTTTCCCCCGTTTCTTTCCCACCTATTCTAAGGTCTCTATGGCCAATGTGTTGACCTTGGCCCGTTCGTTGAGTGCATTGTCCGCGGTACTGAACGCGATATAATATTTATAGATGTTGGCCACATAGGTCACTGTTTCTGAACCGATTTCCTTACGAGCGATGTGTTCCACATTAAAAAACCACAGGTTCGGGTTAAGCCCGGCCTCTTTCGCCTTGTTTCGCAGTGATCGAATACGTGCAGGACCGGCGTTATATGCTGCCAGGGTGAATTCCATTTGGCTCTTATGGGGGATGTCGGGGTCTGAGAAATAACGCCGATGGAGAAAATCCAGGTACTTTGTGCCTGCGTGGATGTTGTTCTCGATATTGTTCGTTACGTTCTTGATAGAGACGTTTTTCCCAGCGGCCGTGCTGGGTTTGATCTGCATGATCCCTACCGCACCGGCCGAGCTTTTCTTTTTCGGATTCATGCCCGATTCTTGGAAGGCTAACGCGGCGAGTAGTTTCCAATCGATCTTGTATTTCTTGCCGTATTTCTTGAACAGCGGCATATAGCGAATGTTCTTGCTGCGGGATTCCTTGCTGAGCGGGTTTTCTATCCAGTGCGTGTTTTCATAATAACGTTTGAAAAGAATGTTACCGAGTAGGGTCCCTTGCTTGTGTTTATCGACAAAGCCGTTGAGTTCTTTTAATAATTGCGGATTGTATTTGCGCACTGCCCAGGCGATTTCGCCGCCCTGGTTGATTGCGATATGGTCTTGAGGTTGGATATTGCTCAACATCTGGGACCAGAGTTCAGCAATGTGATTATCCACGACGGTATAGGTGTAAACGCCTGCATTTACCATCTGCAGGATATCTTCGGCCTCCAGGTTCGGGTCCATTTCGATGATCTTCACCCGCGCCATACCCTTGTTGCTCAGTTTTTCGTTCAATGCCTTGAGGTGCGTGGTATAGCTGCTTCCGCTGACGACATACACCCATTTGCCCGAGAGGTCCTCGATCGTACTCAACGGGGGTGCATGCTTCGATTTGACTACGATCTCCTTGATCTGACTGCGGTAAGGGTTGCTGAATGCAACATGTTTTTTGCGCTCTTCGGTGACCGTCAAACCCGCCGCGGCGATATCACCCTTGCCCTCCAGGAGCCCGGGTATAAGCTGGTCGAAGGGGACTGAAATGAACACCAAGCCCCGGCGTTTTTCAGCAGACACCGAACCTTTGTTCAAGAATTTTTCAAAGGTAGTCATCAACTCGTATTCGAGTCCTCGCTGCTTACCATTGACAACAAAATAGTCCGTATCGTTGTAACTCACCAGTACCCGTATGATCCTCTTGTTATTCTCTATGGGATCGGATACGTCTGGTGGTAATCGTATACTGTTACCCAGCAGATCCTGTTGTGCGGAGAAATCTTTTTCATCGGCATAGGCATGCAGGATCGCGCAAACGATAGAGATTGAAAATAATAAGAAGATCCCTATTCGTCGGTTGGTTTGAAAAATCATCATTTGTTCCGAAACGCTCTCTGTCCCTTAGTTTATCTCTGTAGGCAGACCTTCTAGATAGGATCGGGAGTTGACCGCCAGTCTCTCCGATGGAAAATGATATCACAAGGTAAATTTAATCCTTGAAGAATATCTTAGAAAGCACATACGAACATTGACATATGCACGACAAAAGGAATGCAGTTAGGAGCCTATCGCCCAAATCCGATAGGCTCCTAGCTCATTCATTCTCGCACCAAACGCTTGACCTCCCGGTGCACCGTTGAATTACCATAATGCAGGATCAGGGATTTTACTGCTCGACGTAGCAATTCGACTACCGCGGCTCGGCCCGGCAGCCCCATGGCCGTGGCGGCCTCACTCCAGTTTCTTTTCTGCAATACTTTGATAATCAATGCTTTTCGTTGCGGAGCATCAAGCTGGTCCGCGCCCTTGGGATCGGCCAGAGCAGTGCGCGTCAGCTTCCAGATCGGCGTTAGGCTTACCTCGTATCCGCGTAGAGCGAAGGCAAAGGTTACGACATCGCGCCAGTCCTGAGGGTCGAGTTCCGGGGCGCAGGGCGAGGGCGTTTGCAGTAGTACGCCGGCGAGTTCAGGATCGAGATCACGCAGGGGATCGGAAAGCTGCTGGGGAAGATGGTCGAGGAAACGCTGCCGGGCGGTGGCGTATAGTGCCTTGCCTGCGGTGGACAATGGTTGCAGGACCACTAC
>JBDLIZ010000402.1:0-5519 GCA_039714615.1 Pseudomonadota bacterium
CACGTTGCGATCGGGCATGGACATGGATCGCGGAAGGCTCGATACCGATCTTTCCCAGGTGGGAGGCCTGCACGTCCAGTTGCAGTTCGCTGGCGAGATCGGCGAATGAAAATCCCTCACCATCGATCTGTAACTGCATGTTGAGATTACTTTGCAAGGCCGGGCGTTCGATGACCGTGGCCAGATCCAGAGCGGCGATATCGAGCACGGCACGATAACGTTGAGGGACACTGAGGATGTCCAGCTGGGCCTGCAGACTGAGACGACCACCGCCGGCTTGGAGTTGACCGCGTATATCCAGTTCCTGAGGGGGACCCACCACATCGAAGTTGGCGTATAGCGGCCCATGAATGGTTTTATCACTCAGGGCCCTGCCGATCTCCGCCGTATCCAGGGGTTGCATCCCCAGCCTCAGATCAGCGATCTGTCCCTCTCCAGGCAGACGCCCATCGAGGGTGATATGACTTGCTTGGGTCTGTAACAGCAGATCGTGGAACCGTATATTCCCCGCGTCGATCGACAAACCCCCATGGAATGCCTTGACGGTAACATCGGCCGGCTCGGCATGAGCCGTTAACTGCTGCAGTTCGAATCGTAACCCCTGCGGGTCCAGTTCGGCCCTCAAGCGCAGATCAATGTCCTCCACGGTCTGCATTCCTGGTACCGATGAGAGCTGCATGCTCACCTGTCCCTGTTTGATCTGCACTTGTTCTATAGTCACGCTCAAGGCCAGTCCTTGCCCATTCGACGCAGGCTTAGTCTCTTTGATAACGGTAGGGGATAAGGCACGGATGAGACCAATTTGACTATCGGGTCCTTCAACCAGCACCAATTGCGGCCTGTTGATTTCAATAATACGAACGCGCAAACGCCCCTTGAAAAGATCCCTTAGGGTGTATCGCAAACGAAGGCTATCGATCTCAGCGAGGACCGAGCCTTTATCATCGCGCACCACGATGTTGCGCAACGATGGATTGCTCAACAACGATCCCTGCAGTTGGGCGATTTCAACGCTGCCATTGAGTGACTCGGAGACCTGCGCCATGACCCGCTGCAACACCAGGCTGCGCAGTGGATCGATCATGGGCTGCGTCATGCGGGGAGGAAACAGCAACAGTACCAGCAGGAGGGTAAGCGATAAAAAAGTCAGACCAAGACCGACTATGAGCTTGCGGATCATCTACACCAGTGCTCTAGAAGGCCTGACCAATGCTGAACTCAAAGCGGCTGTTGTGTTCATTGGGTTGGCGATCGATGACGAATCCGACATCGAAACGCAGCGGACCGATGGGGGTGAGATAGCGAAGTCCCGGTCCCACCGCATAGCGTAGATCCTCTAAAGGATAGGTGAAGGGCGCGGAGAAGACATTACCAAAGTCGACGAACAGCGCCCCACTGACGACATCACCAAGCAGCGGGAAACGTAGCTCCACACTCCCCTCGATGAGGCTGTTACCGCCAACCGGATTGCCATTGGCATCCAGCGGCCCGAGCCGATTCAGCTCAAAACCGCGAACACTGCCGGGACCACCCGCAAAGAAACGCACATTGGCGGGTACATCCCGGGTATCGCCATAGGGTTCGATACCACCAATTTTCAGACGCGTGGCCAATATCAGTTCACTCGTTATAGGCTGGTAGTACCTTCCGTCCAGGGTAAGCTTGGTAAAATTAACATCGGATAACAGCGCCTTGTTCGAATGCTCGATTTGCCCACGCAAGAACTCCCCCTTAGTAGGATTGAGGTTGTCGTCTCTGCCATTCCATTCCAACTCCGAGAACTGGATGAACAAGATATTGTCCTCAACCGTCTCCAGCCCGGCCTCTTCCACCGCGGCGGGATCAATATTATAAAAATCGTTGCTGCTCAACTCCAAACCGACGACCCCGTTGAACCTTTTAGTGAACCTGTGGTTGAGGCGGGATTCAGCACCGACGCTCAGCAGGTCATAGGCGGGCTGAGGATCGACAATATTGAATATGGAATCAAGAATACCGAAGGGTTCGCTGCGTATCCTTTTATTGTTCAGCAAAAAGAGTTTATGGGTCAGTGAATTAGCACGATTGACGAAATAGGGTTCATACAGTTTCGCCTCAAGCCCCTGTTGGATACCCGAAACCCTCGCCAGTAACGAAAGGCGTTCTGCTTCATTTAAAAAATTACGATGTATCCACTCTGCCTCATAACGCATGCTTTCCACCGAGCTGGCACCGATACCCAGCCTTAAGGTATGGGGCTTACGTTCATTGAGCTCGAATTCGATATCCAGCGGGACATCGGCCTGATCCAGAGTGAGTGTTCGGGGAGTCACTGTATAAAACATGCCGAGATCATAGACATAGCCCTGGTTATCCTTTAACCTTTCGGCGCTGTAGGTCTCTCCTTCCTGCAGGTCGATCTGGCGACGAACAACACGCTCTGGAAGCTCTTTGGTCCCGCTGAACGTAAACTGGCCAAACTTGGTGAGCTCACCTGGAAATAATACGAAGGTGGTGATCGCCTCATCCCTTTCTCGGTTAACCTCGGTCTGAGGTATCACCCGGGCACGGGCATAGCCTCGGTCCTGCATGAGCAGCAGGAGTCTCGATTTAGAACGCTCAAAATCCTTTTTATTGAGGTAATTTCCTGCAATCAAGGGTAAGCTGTCAAGCACGGACTCCTGGGCAGGAAATCCTTGAGGCAGACCGCCGCCAAGGTGCACGGCTTTTACCACTGTCGCGACACCTTCCTCGATCGCAATCTCTATCTCCACTGCATTTTCTTCCAGTTTCTCATGAACATTGAGTATTTTTGCCGTGGCATCCAGATACCCTCGGTCAAAATAATGCTTGCGAAGCCGCAACAGGTCATCCTCCAAGGTAGAAGGATTATAGTGATCACCTTTTTCCCAGAATTGCAATAAAGGACGTGGCTTAGTTGCCATGCTCTTGAGCAGGGTCCAACCATAAAACCGATGGTTACCCACAAAGGTGATCTTTCTAACCTCGGGCAGTATCGGCTCCGACCCCGTATCCGGGGGTTTGGTCTCGCGGGTCGCACAAGCGCTCACCACCAACAGCATGAATATGATCGGAATAAGCCAGCTAGGGTTTAATATTTTTCGCTCCATCCTGCTTGGGATTAAATCATATTATTTGGTTGTGATTAGCTTCTTGAGACAAGGTGGAGATATTACCTAGATCACTTGCAGGATCTAGGGTTTACTCTGAACAGAGCAAGAAACCGATTGACAATGGCCACGACCGGAGACGGGCGTGTGCAGTTCTCGTTTGGTACGCTCTAAAAGGGGATTATTCTACGTAGTGTTGCTGAATTGGCAACCGTTAGGAATGGGTTATAGTGCACATCATCATTCGATGCATCACTCTACCGGCCAATCCATCGGCAAAAGGGACATAAATAACTGGGATACCTCAACCATCGCCGCATTGAATGCGTTGGTTGAGGTGCCCCGAATTGCGTTTCGTGGCAAATATACCCATGACGAATGGGTATATTTGCCACGAATGAGGTTTACTTATTAGCTCGATTATCGATCAGGTCATCGACCACACTCGGATCGGCCAGCGTTGAGGTGTCTCCTAGGGCGTCCACCTCATTGGAAGCGACCTTGCGCAGGATGCGGCGCATGATCTTGCCGGAACGGGTCTTTGGCAGGCCGGGCGCCCATTGGATGACATCGGGCGAGGCGATGGGGCCGATCTCGCTGCGCACCAGGGTGACGAGTTCGCGCTTGAGTGCATCGCTGGGCTCATTCCCCTGCATCAGGGTGACGTAGGCATAGATCCCCTGCCCCTTGATATCATGCGGATAACCCACCACGGCCGCCTCGGCCACGGCCTCGTGCAATACCAGCGCGCTCTCGACCTCGGCCGTACCCATGCGGTGACCGGATACATTGATCACGTCATCGACGCGCCCCGTAATCCAATAATAGCCATCCTCATCACGACGCGCCCCATCTCCCGTGAAATAGTAGCCTGGATACATCTTGAAGTAGGTGTCGATGAAGCGCTCATGATCGCCATACAGGGTGCGCATCATTGCCGGCCATGGTCGAGTGATGACCAGATTGCCGGAGGTGGCCCCCTCGAGGATGTTACCCTCCTCGTCCATCAGAGCCGGCGTCACGCCGAAGAAGGGGCGAGTGGCGGAACCAGGTTTGAGGGCCGTGGCCCCGGGCAAGGGGGTAATCAAAATACCACCGGTTTCGGTCTGCCACCAGGTGTCCACGATGGGGCAACGCTCATTACCCACCACGCGATAATACCACTCCCAGGCCTCCGGATTGATGGGTTCACCCACGGAACCCAGGATCCTCAAACTGCTGCGAGAAGATTTCTCGACCAACTCGTTACCCAGACCCATCAGTGCTCGAATGGCCGTGGGGGCGGTGTAGAAAATATTGACCTGATGTTTGTCCACCACCTCCCAGAAGCGACCGCCATCGGGATAGGTAGGTATGCCCTCGAACATCACGGTAGTCGCACCGTTGGCCAGCGGGCCATAGACGATATAGGAATGACCGGTGACCCAACCGACATCGGCGGTGCACCAGTAAACATCTCCATCGTGATAATCGAACACATATTTGTGGGTCATGGCGGTGTAGAGTAGATAACCGCCTGTAGTATGCAACACTCCCTTGGGTTGGCCGGTGGAACCGGAGGTATACAGGATAAACAGGGGATCCTCGGAATCCATCTTTTCCGCCGGGCAATCCGCATTGGCCTGAGCCATCGCCTCGTGATACCACACATCGCGCTCGGCATGCCAGGACACCTCACCCCCGGTGCGCCTCACCACGATGACTGTATGCACATCCGGACATTCCAGCAACGCCTTGTCGGCATTATTTTTCAGCGGTACGGGCTTGCCACCGCGCAGGCCCTCGTCCGCCGTGATAACCACCCGGCAATCGGAATGGAGGATACGGTCCTTGAGGGCCTCGGGTGAAAACCCGCCGAATACGATGGAATGGATCGCACCGATCCGGGTGCAGGCCAGCATGGCAACCGCCACTTCGGGGATCATTGGCATATAGATGGATACGCGATCTCCCTTTGCTACCCCACGGGACTTGAGCACATTGGCAAACTTACAGACCTCTTTATGCAGTTCCCGATAGGTGATTTTCTTATCTACATTGGGATCATCACCCTCCCAGATGATAGCCACCTGATCACCCCGGGTCTCCAGATGTCGATCCAGACAATTGTAGGCCACATTGAGCTTCGCCCCTTTGAACCAACGGATTTTGGCATCATGGAAATCCCACTTGATCTCTTTGCCCTTATCCCAGCGCTTGAACCAGGTAACGAATTCATCCGCTTGCTCGGCCCAAAAGCCTTCCGGGTCATCCACCGAACGTTTATACATTTCCTGATATTGCTCATCGGTGAGATGCGCGCGTGAGGCCACTTCTGCGGGTACGGGATAGACTTTTTCATCTGACATCTCGGTGTCTCCTCTTGGTGGAATAGACTGTTGTGGTTATTTGATTAGCTGCTCGATCTAG
>JBDLIZ010000403.1:0-5489 GCA_039714615.1 Pseudomonadota bacterium
CATCAGAATGGGAAGGTATTCGCAGTCCTGATGACGGTTGGTGCACTATTTATGTTTATTCCTATGGCTCTGCTGATGTTATTTGTGGCGCCACAAGTAGACCAGAACGGCAACCCTGTTGAATTCCCAATTATTATGTTTGTTATCATGCCGTTTTTCTATCTGATATTCGGGTATATCTTTGTTGTCATAGCGTGTGCAATCTATAACCTGTTCTATCGGTTTATTGGCGGTCTTGAATTTGAGACTGAAGACAAAAACGTATAGGCAGTTAATCCTGGAGCCAACGAAATGGGTAAACGATACTCCGGGATATCAGACGAGCTGCGACTTTTTATCGAGGCCCGGAAAATCTATTTTGTAGGGACTGCAACTGCGGATAGCAGAGTAAATATATCTCCAAAGGGCATGGATACACTGAAGGTCCTGGGTGATAACAGGGTTGTGTGGCTCAACGTAACGGGTAGTGGCAATGAGACAGCTGCGCATATCCAGGAGAGTCCCCGGATGACGATCATGTTTGCCGCTTTAGATGGAAAACCCATGATTTTGCGTCTTTATGGTCGCGCAAGGGTTATCCATATGACAGATCCGGGTTGGCATGATCTGTTTTCCCTGTTTAACCCGGTTCCTGGTGCGAGGCAGATTTTTGATGTTGCGGTCGATCTTGTTCAAACCTCCTGTGGCATGGCAGTACCCTGTTTTGACTATGTTGAAGAAAGGGTGCTGTTAAATCAGTGGGCAGAGAAAAAGGGTGAAGAAGGTCTAAAGGCGTACTGGAGAGAAAAGAACGAGATGAGCCTGGACGGAAAGCCAACAAACATAGGTATAAAAAACATAAAGTAAGCACAACTTGCATAGATTAAATGACTGAAGGGGCTTTGCCTCTTAGTGATTGGACAAATACCGGAGACCAGGAATGAAAGCGAAAGCGGCTGTTGCGTGGGCACCTAAAAAACCGTTGGCGATTGAAATGATAGATGTTGCTGGTCCTGGAGAAGGTGAGGTGCTGGTTAAGGTCTTTGCATCTGGTGTTTGTCATACCGATGCCTTTACGCTCTCTGGCGATGATCCTGAAGGCGCTTTCCCCTGTGTACTTGGGCACGAGGGCGGGTGTGAAGTCGTTGAATGTGGTGCTGGCGTCAAAGACCTGAAGCCGGGTGATCATGTCATTCCACTCTATATTCCAGAGTGTGGAGAATGCGAGTATTGCCAGTCCACCAAAACCAATCTTTGTCAGTCGATCGCCGCAACTGTCTGGACCGGTTATATGCCGGACGGGACACGTCGCTTCTCCATGAACAGCAAACCTATCTATCACTATATGGGCTGTTCCACGTTTTCAGAATATACCGTGGTGCCGGAAATAGCGCTGGCAAAAATCAACAAGGAGGCACCCCTGGACAAGATCTGTTTGCTCGGTTGTGGCGTCACCACGGGCATTGGCGCGGTATTAAATACAGCAAAGGTAGAGCCAGGCTCAACAGTCGCAGTATTTGGCCTGGGGGGTATCGGTCTTTCCTGTATTCAGGGCGCAGTCATGGCAAAGGCGGGTCGTATTATTGCTATTGATATCAACCCGGATAAATGGGATATGGCAAAGTCACTGGGGGCAACAGATTTTATTAACCCTGACCAGCTTTCTGTAAGTGCGACGGAAGCAATTGTAGAAATGACCCATGGTGGCGTCGACTACTCTTTTGAGTGTATCGGGAATGTTCATGTGATGCGGGAAGCGCTCGAATGTTGTCACATGGGATGGGGAGTTTCCACCATTATCGGTGTGGCCGGGGCAGGTAAGGAAATCAGTACGCGGCCATTTCAGCTGGTGACCGGGCGCACCTGGAAAGGAACCGCATTCGGCGGAGTAAAGGGTCGTAGCGAATTACCCGGATATGTCGACCGCTACATGAACGGTGAAATCGAACTGGACAAGATGGTAACGCATACGATGCCGCTGGAAGATATCAACAAGGCATTTGATCTGATGCATGAAGGGAAAAGTATTCGCTCGGTTATTACTTTTTAATGAAGCTCTTATTCAGCATTTAGCCATGAACAAGGTTAAACAGATCGAATCGATACGGGAATTTGACGGCTTCCTGAATCGATACGAGCATGACTCAAGCAATTGTAGCTGCATTATGACATTCTCGGTCTATCTCCCTCCCAGGGCACAGCAAGAAAACGTCCCGTCGGTATACTGGCTCTCCGGCCTGACTTGTACAGATGATAATGTACGCACAAAAGCGGGTGCGCAACGCTATGCGTCTGAACTGGGAATTGCTTTGATCATGCCGGATACCAGTCCACGAGGTGATGATGTACCCGATGTGCCGGACCAATATGACCTGGGGCAAGGTGCCGGATTCTATGTCAATGCCACTCAAATGCCCTGGGTAAAGCATTATCAGATGTATGATTATGTCACCAGGGAATTACCTTTGCTGGTTGAACAGGAATTACCGCTCATCCCGGGACTGAAATCCATCTCCGGGCACTCCATGGGTGGGCATGGCGCACTGGTTTGTGCGCTCAGGGAAGCAGGGGCCTATCAATCGGTGTCAGCCTTTGCGCCGATCAACCATCCCTCCCGCTGTGGTTGGGGGAAAGGTTGTTTTGGTGCCTATCTGGGTGAAAACAGGGAAGACTGGAATGCCTATGATGCGACAGAACTTGTGCTGGCAGGGGCCGAAAAGATTCCCCTGTTGATCGATCATGGTACATCCGATGAATTTTTGGAGGATCAGTTGTATCCTCAGGATTTAATTGATGCCTGTGAGGCTATGGATTTCCCGGTAAACCTGAGAATGCAGAAAGGTTATGATCATAGCTACCACTTCGTGGCAACATTCATTGGTGAACATCTGAGCTATCACGCAAAAGCGCTGCTGCAGGATTAAGCTGTGTGAATAACTGAATTCGCTAACCCCGGTAGAGGAGAAAGTCCATGAAAAATATCATCCATGCCCTGATGATACTGGTTCTCATTGCAGTGAGTGCACCTGCATTTTCAGCCAATCCGCCACCTGCCTATGAGGGGAGAAGGCTGTATGTTTCCTACTGTCTTCTGTGTCACGGAACTGATGGCAAGGGGGATGGTCCTCTGGCGAAGGCGATGAAGATCAGTCCGGCTGATCTGACCACGACGGTACGGTCCAGGAGTGACACCATCCTCACGAAGATCATTACAGGTGAGGGTCGGCAGACCATAACCGGTCGTGACCGCCATAACCTGCTCAGTGAATCCATGCCGGAATGGAGCGAGGTCTTCAGTGAATCCCAGGTCAAGGCATTGATCGCTTACCTGCGCTTTTTGGGCAGCACCAAGCACGATCTGATGGGGGACCCAGAGGTTGGTCTGCAGCTCTACCAAAAGTATTGCCAGGTTTGTCATGGTGTGGAGGGTGATGGCGATGGCATTATGACGAACCTTATAGGGATCATGCCAATGGACCATACCAACCCTAACGAGACCAACAGTCTCGATAATGCCGAGCTGGTCGAAAGCATACTTGATGGCAAGGGAAGATATATGCCAGCCTGGCGCGGCATCCTCAGTCAGGGTGATGTCGAGGCGCTGGTCAGTTATATTCGGCTGCTGTCCCACTGAGCCGGCCTGTTTTTGAAAGAACAAACTCCGAGGTTATAAAGATGACAAAAGTAAACACTGCGCTGCCTGACAAGAATGGTTATTTCGGAGAGTATGGTGGACAAGTAATTCCACCGCCACTGATTGATATCATGAATGAAATTAATGACGCCTATGACGAAGTCGTCAAAACAGAATCATTTCAAACCGAATTGCAGCAACTCTATGCTGACTATGTAGGCCGACCAAGCCCGATTTACTATGCGAAACGACTTAGTGAAAAACTGGGTGGTGCGCGCATATTTCTGAAACGTGAAGATTTGAATCATACGGGTGCTCATAAAATCAATCATTGCCTGGGTGAAGCCTTGCTGGCCAAGCATATGGGTAAAACCAAAGTGCTGGCAGAAACAGGTGCGGGACAGCACGGTGTGGCCCTGGCAACAGCATGCGCACTGGTTGGAATTGAGTGTGAAATACATATGGGGGAGATCGATATTGAAAAAGAGCACCCCAATGTCACTAAAATGAAAATACTGGGGTGCAAACTTGTCCCTGTGTCACGCGGTACAAAAACACTTAAAGATGCGGTTGATAGTGCATTCGAAGAATACTTGAAAGACCCCGTTAATTATCTTTATGCAATCGGTTCGGTTGTTGGCCCACACCCGTTCCCGAAAATTGTGCGTGACTTCCAAAGCATTGTTGGCCGGGAAGCGCGACAACAATTTCTGGCAAGGGAGAATAAATTACCCGATATTCTCATGGCCTGTGTTGGTGGAGGCTCCAATGCCATGGGTTTGTTTACCGCATTCCTAGAGGATGAAGATGTCAGGATGATCGGTGTCGAGCCTGCCGGAAAGGGGCTGGATACGGCAGACAATGCAGCCACTCTCACCCTGGGAACCAAGGGGGCCATTCACGGGTTTGAGTGCTATAACCTGCAAGACAAGGAAGGGAATCCATTGCCTGTTTATTCGATTGCTTCCGGTCTGGACTATCCCGGGGTCGGGCCGCAGCATTGTTATCTAAAGGATATCAAGCGGGTCGATTATGTCACCATTGATGACAGGGAATGCCTGGACGCCTTTATGCAACTCTCTCGTCTGGAGGGCATTATTCCTGCCCTGGAGAGTGCCCATGCCATTGCCCATGCCATGAAAATAGCAAAGGACATGTCGGTCGATGAAACGATTCTCGTTAATCTTTCAGGTCGTGGAGACAAGGATGCAGATTTTGTAGCTGACTATTTATCGCTTTAATACAAATGAAGCAATGGCTGGAAAAGGTTTTTATCTGGATTGCACGTATAGGTTCGGATCCAGATGACGACGATGACGTTCGGCTAAGAAAATCTTTACTGGTCGTTTGCGCCATTCCGTTTGTGATAGCCGGTGTGGCCTGGGGTTTGCTGTACATTCTGTTTGGTGAGCCACTGGCGGGGATGATCCCGCTTTCCTACTCCGTCATTTCACTGCTCAGTATTGTCCATTTTGGACTGACGCGACGCTATCGCTTCTTTCGTTTCAGTCAGCTTTTATTAATCCTGCTGCTGCCATTTTTTCTGATGGTGACCCTTGGCGGGTTTGTCAGCGGTAGTGCGGTCATCCTGTGGGCGCTGGTCTGCCCCCTGGGTGCGCTGCTCTTCGATGAGCCACGTCATGCCCCTGGCTGGTTTCTTGCCTTTGCAGGTCTCGTGATTCTCAGCAGTTTGATGCAGTCCCATGTGGGCTTCGCTAACAGCCTGTCATCCGGGATTGTGGTTTTCTTTTTCGTCATCAACCTCATTGGAGTTTCCGCGATTGTTTTCCTGATGATTTATTTTTTCGTTGGCCAGAAAAACCTGTTCCAGGAGAAATCTGACGCGCTGTTATTGAATATCCTGCCCAAAGAAATT
>JBDLIZ010000404.1:0-5479 GCA_039714615.1 Pseudomonadota bacterium
CGACGCGAAAGCGAGTACAACCGAGGAACCGGATGCGGTAGTACCGCACGTCCGGGACTGTGCGGGGGGCGCCCGGTAACGGGCGTCCCTACCGCGAGAGCCGATAAACCATGAAGTCATTACTTACAAAAGGAGAATTCTCATGTCGAAATTGAATTATGCTGTTTACGCAGAAGGATGTATGTATCCCGCCACGGCTCCGGCTCACCAGCCTGTGAGTACAACGATTTCTCAACTTCAGCAATCCGGCTTTACAACAGCCATATTGAGTCTTTTTCATATTGGGCGGAATTATAGTATTAGTCCGCCTCAGATTATGGGCGACATTTATTTTAACGATACGCTGATTATTTCGAACGGCAGCTATGTTGGCGATTCAAGTTGGCCTGGATTAATCAATGGAATGATTAAGGGTACCGTGGCACAGGTCTGCGCATCCATAGGCGGTGGCGGAGTAATGGATTTTCAGACCATTCAAAAGATTTATGCGAGCCATGGGAATTCTTTTGCCGGGACAAACCTTGAGCAAAACTTTAAGGTATTGCAAAAGGAATTCCCTTCAATAAGTATTATCGACATGGATTGCGAAGAGGCCTATGACCAGGATTCATTCGTGGCTTTCTGCCAGATGTTGATCGATATTGGTTTCGGAATCACCTTTTGTCCGTACACTTATCCCTCGTTTTGGACTGGTTCGCTTGCTGCACTGAACAATTCCAATCACGGCGCTGTGAAATGGTGGAATATGCAATGTTATGACGGTGGTACAGGAAATGATCCTGCTAAGTGGGCAGAGGCAATTACTCAGACAATCCCTGAATTTTCTACTGATGGCTTTATTCTTGCTGGTGATTGGACTAACGATGATCCACCGGATGTACAAACTCTGATGAGTACTTTCACAAAAGAATCATGTGTGGGCGGTGGTTTTATCTGGACGCTTGACCAAATCATTCAAAAAAAACCTCAAAACCCTCTTACATTGATGAAGGATTATGTTGATGCTATTTCTGTCGGCCTCGGCAAGATTCTCTAATTATTCTCATAGGAAATGAAGAAGTGGCTAACAAGGCAAATGCACTCGGACAGCAAAAAGCGCCGCTCCTTCGTCGCTCTGCTTTTTGCTGCCGGTGATTTGCGACGTTATCGCGCCGAGCAAAGCTCGGCGTATCTTGCGGGGTGAAAGTCCCCGTCGGGTAAGGGCTAGCCCCCCACCCGTATCGAGTCTTGGACCTGTGGCGGAGTGCGGAGTCACGAACAAAGCAGGTTAAGCGTAGACAGAGAATCCTGTAGGCCGCAGGGGTGGTCGCGCACCCTGAAGTGCTGGTACAGCTTCGACAAGGTCAGTTCCGGACGCCGAGGGTTTTAACGTGCACCGAAGGCGATACAGAAGCATCCGCGATGGCGAGGATGTGGAGGTCCGGCGGAGTCCACAGGCCGTGGCATGCGGGAAAAGATACGTCGTAGAACTCGGGAAGCCCCGACGGGCTCCTGCCGTGGAAAAGCCACGGGCAAGACATACAGCTATTGAGACACGAAGGGGAAACCCGGAAACGGAATTAGGCTGGAGTCTAAACCCGTGCAGTGGACCCACGGGCCAGGCAGGCTGCCGAAAGGCGGCTATATGCTCTCGGGGTGTCTTATCAGGCATAGTACTCAGCGGTGGGGAAAGCCCTCCACATGGGGAAGGACCTGACGGAAGTACGTAGCCCGTAAAGGAAACTCATGCCGGACACTGTCGGACTGGAACAATGTGAGCCAACCTCACTGCGGGGAATAGCCAAGCGGGCGCGAGCCTGCAAAGACCACCGTTTTCGGGACCTCTACCGGTGTCTTAACGCCTCCCTGTTGCTTACCTGCTGGCGCGATCTGAACAAGAACGCGGCCAGTGGGGTGGACGCCGTGACGGCGCAGGACTACGAGAAGGACCTTGTGGCCAACATCGAGGCGCTGGCGGAGCGACTGAAGACGAAATGTTACCGGGCCAAACTGGTCCGGCGCTGTTACATCCCCAAGGACAATGGCGGCGAACGGCCGCTGGGGATACCCGCCCTGGAAGACAAACTGGTGCAGCTTGGCTGTGCCAAGCTGTTGAATGCCATTTATGAGCAGGACTTCCTGCCTGTCAGCTATGGCTACCGTCCGGGGCGAGGGGCCAAGGAAGCGGTCAAGGATCTGGGGTTCAACCTCCAATATGGCAAGTTCGGTCATGTCGTGGAAGCTGATATCAAAGGCTTCTTCGACAACCTCGATCACGACTGGCTGCTGGAGATGCTGAGCCTGCGGATCGACGATCGGGCTTTTCTCAACCTCATCCGCAAATGGCTGAAAGCGGGCATTCTGGACACCGACGGGCAGGTGCTGCACCCGGTGGCTGGCACCCCGCAAGGCGGTATCGTCTCGCCGATACTGGCCAACGTCTACCTGCACCATGCCCTGGACCTGTGGTTCGATCGCGTGGTGAAATCGCGTTGTGGCGGCAAAGCCATCTTCATCCGCTACGCGGATGATTGTGTGCCACGAAGGCGCACAGGAGGACGAAGTCCTCCGTGCAGCTATGCTGCACCAGAGATGAGGGAAGGCCCCTCGGAGCCGCCATTCAGGTGGAGGCTTCAAACCACCGTAAGCTGCGTCGGTTAAGAGCCGGGGTGGTGAGCGTTACGGAAAAGGCAGGGCATGACTCTGTCAGGTGAGCATCAAGGAGACGAACGTAAGTGAACCCGTTGATGAAGTGTCGAAAGCGTAGGGACGAGGTCAAAACCGAGGGGTAGTCGTTACCTCGGGATAAGTCTGGCGGATACCTGATGACTGGCCAGGCGGTCTCCGGCATGAAGAGGGCGTGAACTTGATACAGGCTCTGGTGTGGAACGTGGGAACCTGTCGCTGCGATGCGAAGGGAGCGACGCAAGCGGAAGCCCCGCCAGCGTCTGAGTACCGATGCGCAGCACAGGGGCGGAGCGACCCGTAGTAGTGATGAAGGCCTTGTAATGAGGCTGGAGCGAAGGGGAAGCATCGTCCGGCTTGGATTAGAAAAGACAACCGGAAACGGGAGGATCGGATTGAAACAGGCAAAGCCGTTTGATATTTCCAAACGTCAAGTTTGGGAGGCCTATAAACGGGTCAAGGCCAACAAAGGGGCTGCCGGAGTAGACGGTCAGACGATAGAAGCGTTTGAAGAGGATCTGGAAGGGAATCTCTACAAACTGTGGAATCGGCTGGCTTCTGGCAGCTACTTTCCGTCCTCGGTCTTACGGGTTGAAATCCCGAAAGTCGATGGACGGATGAGGCCGTTGGGTATCCCGACGGTATCGGACCGAGTAGCCCAGATGGTAGCGAAGCAGTACCTGGAGCCGGCGCTGGAGGAGCACTTCCACTCCGACTCCTATGGTTACCGACCGGGAAAATCGGCGCTGGATGCTGTGGGGGCGGCGCGCAAGCGCTGTTGGAAGTACGACTGGGTATTGGATCTCGACATCAAAGGCTTTTTCGATAACCTCGATCATGAGCTTCTGATGCGGGCGGTAGGTACGCATACACAGGAGCCCTGGGTGCTGTTGTACATCGAGCGGTGGCTGAAAGCCTCGATCGAGATGCCTGATGGCACGCAGGTGTTTCCAGAGAAAGGGACTCCGCAAGGGGGAGTCGCCAGTCCGTTATTGGCGAATCTCTTTCTGCATTACGCGTTTGATCAATGGATGACACGGGAGTACCCGCAAATTCCATTTGAGCGTTACGCCGATGATGCGGTGTGCCACTGCCGGAGCGAAGCCCAGGCCGAGGCGTTGCTGCAAGCGCTGAAGAGTCGGATGGAGGACGTCGGGTTAGAGTTGAATCCGCAGAAGACAAAGATCGTCTACTGTAAAGATGCTGACCGACGGGGAGTTTATCCTCACACGCACTTTGATTTTCTGGGTTATACGTTTCGACCCCGGAGATCAAAGAACCGTTGGGGGAAATACTTCATCAACTTCAGCCCGGCGATCAGTAAGCAGGCCGCCACGGCGATACGACGGCGATCGCGTGGGTGGAACTGGCCAGAACGTAGTGATAAGCAGTTGGAAGACCTGGCGCGGATGTTCAATCCGATCATCCAGGGCTGGGTCAACTACTACAGTCGCTACTACAAGTCAGCCCTATACCCGACCCTGAAATGCCTGGAACGTCGTCTTATCATGTGGGCGACGCGCAAATATAAACGCTTACGGCATCATCGCCGGCGTGCAGCACAGTGGTTGACCCGCATTGCGCGGAAGCAGCCTAGCTTGTTCGCACACTGGCGATTGCTGTACGCAGCGGCTGGACGATAGGAGCCGGATGAGCGGAGACGTTCACGTCCGGTTCTGTGAGCGCCTGGAGGGGAGGTTCCTCCGGGCGACTCGACATGTCTGCGCCTTCCAGTTCCGGCACGATGCCGAGCGGTTCTATCGAGCACTACCGAAACGGCTGGCGCGGTTTGGCCTGCAGGTGGCGCCCGACAAGACCCGAATCCTGCGCTTCAGTCGCTTCCATCCTGGCCTGCAGCGGCGCTTCGCCTTTCTCGGCTTTGAACTGTACTGGAGCCGAGACCGGCGTGGCGACCTGCGAGTCATGAAGCGCACGGCGCGCAAGAAACTGCAGCAAGCCAAACGCCGGATGACGATCTGGATACGAGCCAACCGCCATGTGCCCGGTCGGCAGTTCATCAAAGAGCTGAACCGCAAGCTGGTGGGACACTACAATTACTTCGGGCTGCGCAGTAACGAGAAGTCAGTGAACAGCTTCTACACTTGGACCATCGCGTGTGCCTTCAAATGGCTCAATCGCCGAGGTGGGAAGCGGCGCAGTTTCAACTGGCCCATGTTCAACGTGGCATTGAAGAAATTGGGTGTGGCCTTACCCCGGATCACAGAGAAAAGGCGTGAACATGTGGTATTTGCCTAAAGGACCGTCCGTCGCGAAAGCGAGTACAACCGAGGAACCGGATGCGGGAAAACTGCACGTCCGGGTCTGTGCGGGGGGCGCCCGGTAACGGGCGTTCGTACCGCGAGAGCGCGCCGCGCAAAGCCTAGCCAGCAGCCAGGTACCGAGTCTTGCGTGGTGTCCGGTAACGGCCACTGCGAAGCGTAGACAGGGAGATTGTAGGCCGGAACGAAAGTGAACGGAGTAGATAACCCCGAAATCGACCGTGGTCGAAGTGGCCGACCTTATCCTGCAAAGGGGAAGGCAGAATTCCAGGATGCGAAATGGCGAGTGTTCTGGAGTGCTTCCGGGGTTCGAACCGCCGGCATGCAGTCGAAGGATTTCATGTGAACAAGGGAGGTCCATGAGGCTCAAGCGGAGCTTGTAGGGTCGGACAAGCTAACAAAGCGAGGAAGACCCGAGGGCCTGGTGGAAGTCAGACTGGTTGATAGTACTCCGAGATCGGGAGAGCTGATCACATGGGGAAGCGGCCAGCAGAAGTTGAATCGTTCATGGGAAACATGAGCTCCATACAATGGGA
>JBDLIZ010000405.1:0-5470 GCA_039714615.1 Pseudomonadota bacterium
ACCTTGTTGAGACGAGGTGTTCGTCCATAAAGAGCCAGGCAGATGGCATCGAGAATCGTCGTCTTGCCCGCACCGGTTGGGCCGGTTATGGCAAAGATGCCGTCGGCTGCGAAAGCGGGGTGGGTTAGATCAATCTCCCATTCACCAACCAGCGAGTTCAGATTCTTAAAACGTAGCTGGAGTATCCGCATTATCCTAGAAAGAGCAGTTGAACGGGGTGGAGTGTGCGGTTGTGGTGGTGCAGGACAAGGCGCGACGACGCAGAATAGCCATTCTATTCAAGAAGGAGCAACGCCGCCATGCACCGCCACAACCGTGCAATCTGCCTCGTAGCGCTCTCACCCATTGAGTGAACTCCAAGTAAGCACAAATTTTGTTATTACACATAGCCTTAATATACTCGCTAAGCGGTCAACTGCTCTTTCTAGGATCATTCACCTCTCTATTCTGCCAGGGCATCTTCTTCATAGAGAGTCGTGATCGTCTCCTGGTAGGCACGTAGCAATTTTGGGCGCTGTTCTTCAGGCACCTCATGAACCACCAAGCACCGCTTAAACACATCATCGACGTTCAGATCGTCGAGAGTTTCATCATCGTGAATTCGATTAAGCACCCGATCTACGATCCGGTTATTCTTCACCCGAAGAACCTCCATTTCGGTTCCGGAAACCGCCGCTTCCAGGCGTTCACGTAGATCGCCGATCACTTCCTCGCCTTCATATACAACTTCCAGCCAAACCTGGCCCGGCGCTGTGGAAAGCTCCAGAATCCGGACAGAGATCTCTTCCCAGGACCCTCGTACGCGCTCAAGCCGTTGGAAGACCGGCACCTTGACAAGCGCCACCGTTGCCTGCGTGCCGGCAAACTCGATGAGACAGACACTTTTCTCCTGCCTCGCTTCTCCAAAGCCCATTGGCAGTGGTGAGCCGCTATAACGCATGACCTCTGAGCCATTGACATTCTGGGGAACATGGAGGTGCCCTAATGCGAGATAATCGATACAGTTCGGGAAAATTTCCGCGGTCACATGGGCGAGCGATCCGACATAAAGCTCACGAACACCATCGCCATCGACCGTTCGTCCACCCGCGGTAAAGAGATGTCCCATGGCAATAATGGGGATCTCAGCACCCAGTAACTGACGCTTCTGTTCGGCTAACGCACACACCTCGGAATAGTGAGTGCGTATAGCGTTAATCAGTTTACGTTCTTTGTCATCAATGCTCTCACCGGCTTCGGCAACACGAATATCACGATCCCTCAGATAGGGCACGGCACAAACGATGAGTTCGGGGGAGCCGGTACGGTTTTGCAGTAGCAAAACCTCATCGTCGCGACTTTCAATCACCGAGCCAATGACATGAATGTCAAGCGTACGCAACAGTTCCTTGGGAGCATTCAAAAATGTTGGGGAATCATGATTTCCGGCGATTACGATGACATGACGACAAGACGAAGCCGCTACGCGACACAGAAATCGGTAATAGAGTTCCTGGGCCCGATGACTCGGAGCACTGGTATCAAAAATATCACCAGCCACAAGCAGTGCATCCACCTGATCTTGGTCGATGGTCTCAGCCAGCCAGTCGAGAAATCCTGAAAACTCATCATATCGTTTTCGGCCATAGAGCGAGCGGCCAATATGCCAGTCTGAGGTATGGAGGATCTTCATGACGCAGCGACGCTGTTAATTTCCGATGGCTTACCTATCATCATTCCATGATGGGCTGGACTGGCGTTGTCCCGATAAATGAGGCCGTTGTGGGTATAGCCACCCACCAGCGACAACCCAAACCGTTCCCCTCTTGTCCCCCAGCATGTCACAATAGCCCTCTCACCATCAACACCGTAGGAGCGCAGCTTGGATGTCGATGCCTGGATCATGAATAACGAGCCTGCCATACGCCTTGTCTTTTTCTTTGGCGTCTTCGGCCTCATCACCCTGTGGGAGATCTTCACCCCCAGACGGCCGCTTACTGTCCCCAAGACCCAGCGCTGGGCCAACAATCTGGGGTTGGTTCTTCTCAATACCCTGCTATTGCGTCTTCTTTTCCCCGCCGCCGCGGTGGGCATGGCGGCCTTTGCCACGCAGCAGAGCTGGGGCCTTTTCAATTATGTCGATGTACCTTACGGACTGGCCCTGGTGGCATCCGTCGTGACCTTGGATTTCGTCATCTATCTCCAGCACGTCATGGTACACGCCGTGCCGCTGCTGTGGCGTCTGCACCGTGTCCACCATGCGGATCTTGATTACGATGTGACCACCGGCGCCCGCTTCCATCCGCTCGAGATTATCTTGTCCATGCTCATCAAAATTGCCACCATCGCGCTGTTGGGTCCGCCGGTGATCGCGGTGGTGATCTTCGAGGTGTTGCTCAACGCCGTGGCCATGTTCAACCATGGCAATGTGCGCATTCCCCGCCCCATCGACCGAGCGCTACGCTGGCTGGTCGTCACCCCGGATATGCACCGGGTGCACCACTCGGTAGAGGACGACGAAGCCAATAGCAACTTCGGTTTCAATCTGCCCTGGTGGGACCGGTTGTGCGGTACCTACCGGGATCAACCTCGTGGTGGTCATGAAGGCATGACCATCGGCATCCACAACTACCGCGATCCGAATGAGGTCGACCGGCTACCGGGTATGCTGGCCCTGCCCTTCCGCGGACGGATCACCGGCTATACCATTAATCGCCGTGAATGGACGGATCGGGGAGCGCGCGATGATCAATAAGGAATACGGACCACACAGTTGAATACCTGGCAAGCAAGCTCACTCTCTGAGCGCTCTCACCGGGGCCAGTAGCTGCGGATCATCCCATTCCCGCCCACCGATCGCGCGGTAGACGAGCCGCCCTTGCGGATCGACCACGAAGGTCGTGGGCAACCCCCTGACCGGCCACTCACCGACGACCTTCGAGTCCAGGTCCATGAGTAAAGGAAAGTCCACCGGGTAATTGGCGGTAAATTGAAAAATAGTATCTTCATCTTCGCCCACGTTGATCGCAAGTATCAGGATATTTTGTTGTTGTAACTTCCCCCAAGCCCGCTGCATGGAGGGCATCTCCTCACGGCAGGGGGGACACCAGGTGGCCCAGAAATTCACGATCAGCACCTTTCCCCGGTAATCCGACAAGCGATGAACATTACCGTCGATATCGGTCAACTCGAAATCCGGCGCCTGGGGTTTATTCGGCAGAGAGGTGAGACCCTGGCCCGGCCGTTGCGCCAGGCATTGTTGCGTGAACAGGACCAATAGAAAGAAAAACAGTAGCTTTTTCATAGCAAGTTTACTTATCACCTAGATCCGCGGAACACAGCACCGCCGGGATTTCACCGACCACAGATTCGCCATTGATACTGACGACCAGTGAGAGATCGAACTGCTCACCGGGCAGCAGACCAAAACTGGTCATACCCCAGTTGTAGTCCCCGGGTTCAAAGCGTTGTCTGGTCGGTAACAGCGACCATCGAAAGGCGATACGCGCCGCCTGATTAATTCTCTGGGCCTGCCATTGACGATCCCAAACCTCTCTGGTGCGCAGGGACAGGCGCTCGCCTTGGTAATTAACCCTCCAATCGTTCAGATCATACGCAACCGGCTGTTTACCATCGTTACGAAATATGGTTTGAAAAACGCAGGCGCGACCGATAAAGTCAGCGGTATCTGCTGGAAATCCCCGTCCCAGAAAGAAGGCGCGGGTCTGGTCGGGTAGCCGTTGAACCAACTGCATCGTTACACCGTTAAAGCGCCAAGTCCAGAACTTCAATCCGGTTTCCCTCTCGGTGCCCGTAATTACCTCCGCGCAGGCGGCACCAATCGGAAAAACCATGGCCAACATTAACAACAGTAGAGCATGTCTGAGGCCAGCAACAAAATCAGCTATCATGGTATGTACACTCAATAGACTGAACGATATTTAACCTAGATCCTGCAAGTGATCGCACTCACATAGCACAAGCTCTTGATTCGTATAGCGATATTTGCTCCCACGGGAATCACAACAAGGATTCCACTCGGTCTCAAATTCACTCTACGAATCAATGTCTTGCACTCTCTAAGCACAATCACATGCAGGATCTAGGTTTAAGTTTAGCGATCTCGTCGAACACGAAGGACATTTTAAACCAATACCGTGTTGATACGCGCATAAAATTTGCGAATAACCTAATCGCACCTAATATATAGACATTTGCCGATATTTCGGAAATAGTACAGTCTAATTTGCATGATTTTTCACCAGGAGAATAAGGAATGCAGGATTTCGGGGAGGCGTTTCATCTGGCATTTGGGCTGGTGTTCACCGCCAACGCCGATCTGTTCGAAATTATCGGCTTGTCACTGCGAGTCAGCCTCACCGCGGTGGCCATCGCGCTAACCATTGGACTACCGCTTGGCGCTGCCGTGGCCATGGGCCGATTCCCTGGTCGCACTCTGTTCATCGTAGCGCTCAACGCCTTTATGGGACTCCCTCCCGTCGTGGTTGGCCTGCTCGTCTATCTGATGCTCTCAAACGCTGGCCCACTGGGCTGGCTACAGTTGCTGTACACCCCCACCGCGATGATCATCGCTCAATCCATTCTGATTACACCGATCATCGCGGCACTTTCACGCGAGATTATCGAGCAACTGCACGATGAATACGCCGAGCAATTCCGCTCGCTGTGCGTGCCGACCCAAACAGCGATAGGCGCATTGCTCTGGGATGCCCGGTACAGTCTGCTCACTGTCGCGCTGGCCGGTTTTGGTCGCGCGCTAGCCGAAGTCGGTGCAGTCATCATTGTCGGCGGCAACATCAACCATCTCACCCGAGTGATGACGACGGCCATTGCGCTCGAGACCTCCAAGGGTGAACTGGCCCTCGCACTTGCGCTCGGTCTGGTGCTCATATCGATTTCGCTTACGGTAAACGCCGCAGTCATGATGCTGCGCTCGACTGCCGCGAGATACGCCTATGCTTGAGTCAACGGCATCGCTCGGTCAGAACTACAGAACCGCGGTGAATACGACCACCCTGTTTCCCATGGAAACACGAGGGCTGGTCTACCAGGCCGGCGGTAAACGGCTTATTGATGGTATCGATCTAAAGATATCAGCGGACTCCATTACGGTGATGATGGGCGCAAACGGGGCGGGGAAAAGCCTGCTGTTGCGACTTCTTCACGGCCTGATCACCCCTAACGCCGGCAAAGTGCTATGGGGTGGCGAACCACTCACCGAGGCACTGCGGAAACGCCAGGCGATGGTATTCCAACGGCCTGTTCTGCTGCGTCGATCAGTTACCGCGAATATTAAGTTCGTGCTCAATCTAAACGCCACCGCCAACAGCGACCGGTGTCATGAACTTTTGTGCCATGTTGGCCTCGCGGCACAAGCGAAACAACCGGCAAGGCTATTATCGGTGGGCGAGCAACAGCGCCTCGCCCTGGCACGCGCCCTTGCTCTAGAACCGGAGATCATGTTCCTCGA
>JBDLIZ010000406.1:0-5469 GCA_039714615.1 Pseudomonadota bacterium
TTCATGGGAACAGGCCTTGAGACTCCAGAAAAACGCCTGACCTTCAGTCTTTAACCTGTTAATCAACAAGTTACGAGGTAATTGGACTGAACCAGTGCCGGATGTTCAGAGGCAAGGAAATGGGGAAAAAAATCATGGGGTATTGACCCGGATAATTCATAAATTGCACGTACCCTCGCTTGTCTGTTGATTCCACAAGAAATTTTCCTCAGTTACCCGTAATCAAGGATAGGGACTGATCAATCTACTTTACACATTCTGATAGGAACAAGCCGCGAAAAGGAGCACTATCTGGAACGATAAAGCCAGCAAATTAAGGGAAGTCGTTAGGAAATGATTGTGAGATGATAGGGAATTGCAAACCCGCCGATCACTCACAAAAAGGAGCAGCCCATGACGGGGCTACACCGCACTGCACTGACATAAAGGGTGCACTCAAGGTTTTTTAGAGCTGTTTCGCGCTTCCGTCGCTCAACTTGAGCCTGACCTCCAGTTCGACCAGGCAGTGAGTTGGTGACCCAACGTCAGTGACACGAGTAGTCCGTCTGTAACCTGCCGGGCGGTTGCGCCTTTCTGCACCCCACGTATCCTCGCTGATGGAGGCCTGGGTGATAACAGTACCGTGGCCTCCCCCTGTGTTTCGTTCACCCCTTGTCACATCCATAACGAGACCAAATCCCGGCTGATTATGCCATTTGAATAGATGCTTTGAAGGTGGGATGATCGGTCAGCAATGCTTGGATCTCCTATCCTTTAATTGACCTGTATTGTTCGTTCGGCGACACTACTTCAATTCATTAACAGTATGATTTTACCAAAGTGTTTATCGGCCTCCATGGTCTTGTGCGCTTCCTGCACGTCATCTATTCCAAAGACATGGTCGATAATTGGAACGATACTGCCATCAGCGAGTCGCGGCAGGACGCGTGCTTTGAATTCTGCTGTAATAGCAGTCTTTTCCTCCAATGGTCGGGAGCGGAGTACTGATCCGATAATGCGTTGCCGTTTTACCATCATTAGGGCTAGGTTGAGATCGGCTTTGATGCCGCTGACGACGCCGATAACCACCAACCTTCCACCATAGGCCAGCGACTTCATGTTACGTCCCAGATAAGCGGCTCCCACGTGATCGAGGATGACGTCCATCCCCTTATTGGCAGTAACCGTCTTAGCTATTTCGAGAAAGTCCTCATTGACGTAATCCACTAGATAGTCAATTCCCAGTTCTCTGCAACCCGCTTTCTTTTCCGGTGCATGAGTGACCATAATCTTGCTGTTCGGGGACAGCACCCTGATGATCTGCACCGCAGCAGTGTTCACTCCACCGCCACCACCGTGGATCAGGGCCGTTTCACCGTCTTTGAGGCGGGCTTCCATGTAGAGATTGAGAAAGGCGGTAATATAGCTCTCACATATGGCTGCAGCCGATTCGAAATCCATTGAATCGGGGATAGGGATCAAATGCTCGCTATGGGCGACCGCATACTCCGCATAGCCGCCACCACCAACTAGGGACATCACTCGGTCACCAACGGCGTAATCGGTTACACTTGGCCCCAATCGTTCTATTGTTCCCGCCACCTCAAGGCCGAGAATCTCGGACTCTCCCTTCGGCGGGGGATACTTGCCCTCGCGCTGAACTAAATCGGGGCGGTTTATGGACGTGGCCCGAACTTTAATCAGCACATGTCGATCAGCTGGTTCAGGTATAGGGATATCGCCCACTCTGAGGACCTCAGCACCGCCAAATCCATCCAGTAAGACTGCTCTCATATCGTTTCCTCGTTGATTTGTGAATCTACACTTACGCTGGATGTGAGACTGTGAGTGGCCTAGTTATGATCATTGAGGTGTAGGTTTTCCCACAGTGGACACAAGCGCAGATTTTCGCATCAGTGTTTGCGCGGGATTAGCACTGTGTAGTCGAAGTCCAGAACTACCGCCGGATCGTAGCGCCCTTCGCCGTCTTTATAAGGGAAATCGCTGCAGGATCTGTCCTTGGTGGCTACTGTTCTCAACCGCAACGCACCCAGATCCGGATGGGCTGGAAGAGGTGATTTCTCCAGCACTTCGCTCCAGGCATAAATGGTGTCACCCGCAAACGAGGGTGCCACATGACGGCCACCATTGATCGCCGCCATCTTGAAGGCGTTGCCGAGGCCGTTGAAGGAAAAGCAACGCGCCAAGCTGATGATGTGCCCGCCATAGACGATACGGCGACCAAACCGGCCGCCCTGCTCCGTATGTTGGTTGAAGTGTACTTTGGCGGTATTCTGATACAGCCGAGCGGCGATCATGTGGTCACTCTCTTCGATGGTCATGGCCTCCACATGGTCAATTTTTTCTCCGGCTTCGTAGTCGTCCCAGTAATAGTGGCTCCCCGCCAGCGAGGCGTCGTAACCACTGAGATCCAGGCCGGCGGGAACCTCCAGATCCTCCGGCACAACTGCCTGTGGAAGGTCTGGAATTACCGGTGCGAAGGTAGCAGAATGAGAATTTCGCTTGCGAACCATCACCCAGCGGACATACTCCAGAACAATCTCATCACGTTGATTAGATCCAACTGAACGCACGTAGACATTGCCGGTTTTGCCGTCGGAGTTCTCCTTGAGCCCGATCACTTCGGAAATAGCCCGCAGGCTGTCCCCGGGATACACTGGCTGCAGAAAGCGCCCGGCGGCATAACCCAGGTTGGCGATGGCGTTGAGGGAGATGTCGGGCACCGTCTTGCCGAAGACCAAGTGAAACAGCAGCAGATCATCTACCGGTGCCTGTGGTAGTCCGATCGCCTGGGCGAAGGCGCTGGACGACTGGACGGCGAAGCGGGCACCGTAAATAGCCGTATAGAGCGATACGTCTCCTGCCGTGGCCGTGCGCGGCGTGGCGTGAATAATCTTTTGGCCGAGACAAAAATCCCCGAAGAAATTCCCGGGATTGGTCTTGTCTGTCATCGAGGCTCCTCCCTGTGGGAATTCTCCTCGGCCAAAAATACCTGGGCCTCCTCTTTGCGCTCAAAGACATGAGGCGCGATGTTCCGATCTGAAAAGGCCTGATCCAACTTTAGCCGCATGAAGGCGCCGGTGGCGTAGCGGGTAATAGTTGTGTAATAGTGTTCCAACATATAATGATCCATCTCAGCGTAATCGTCGACAATGTCTTCGTTTATTCGAAACGAGTTATAGTTGATAACCACGCCAACCCGCTTGCCGATCTCTCTGCAACGCGCCTCCAGAAGATTGTGCAGAGCCTGAATGTCTTCCTTGACTCGGACATACCAGCCCTCTAGATTGACAAACAGGATGTTTCGACCGGCGTCATAGCTAACTCGCTCCGGTAGATCGAGGTTGAGCAAATCCGCTTCCAGCATCATCGGTTCGTGACGGAAAATACGCGAATCCATGATCACAGGCTCGCGTATGATCGGTGTGAAATCCATATGGGCCAGGATATCCCGCTCTATGTCGATCCCAGGCGCCACTTCGGTTAGAACCAGTCCCTTTTTCCCACGTCGGAATACACACCGCTCGGTGATGACATAGACCGGCCGGCCGCGCCTTGCAGCAAATTCTCCGTTAAAGGTAATCTGCTGTACCCGTTTGACCATCTTGCGGGACCGCCCCTCTTTCAGGATTTTCAGCTTGCCGTCCTCCAGCGCGATCTCGAGTCCCCCAGCGGTAAAAGTGCCGGCGAAGATCACACTACGGGCGTTCTGACTGATGTTGATGAAGCCGCCGCAACCAATCAGCCTACCGCCGAATCGGCTGACATTGATATTGCCCAACTCATCGCATTCAGCCATTCCCAGGCAGGCCATATCTAGCCCACCACCATCGTAGAAATCGAATTGCTGATTCTGGTCCAGTACGGCATCGGCGTTGACTCCGGCGCCGAAACTGGGGCCGCTGGCCAGTACACCACCCACGGTTCCCGCCTCGGTGGTGAGGGTGATGTATTGAGTGGTTTTCTCTTCATTCGCCACCGCCGCTACCCCCTCGGGAATACCGACGCCGAGGTTGATAATGCCATTGGGCGGCAGCTCGAACGCGGCGCGCCGGGCAATTATTTTGCGAGCATCCAACGGCAAGGGATCCAGTGATTCTAGCGGTAGCCGGATCTCACCGGAAAGGGCCGGGTCGTACTGGATGCCGTAGTTCATCATGTGATGCTCCGGCTGTTTTGCCACAATCACGCAATCCACGAGAATTCCCGGCACCCTTACGTCCTGGGTCCGCAGCGAACCCTGTTCGGCGATCCTCTCCACTTGAGCGATAACGATGCCGTTACTATTCCTGGCGGCCATCGCTTGCACCAGGTTGTCCAGAGGAAGCGCTTCCTTCTCCATCGTGATGTTGCCATTCGGATCGGCCGTGGTTCCCCGAATAAAGGCGACGTCAACAGAATCGACCTTATAAAAGAGCCACTCCTCGCCGTCGACGTCCACTAGCTTGACGATATCCTTGGTGGTGACATCGTTAATTCGACCGCCTTCAAAACGGGGGTCGACAAAGCTGTTCAGGCCTACCTTAGAGAAGAAACCGGGTTTGCCGGAGGCCCGAGTGCGATAAAGTTGACTGATCACGCCCTGGGGTATGTTGTAGGCATAAATTTTATTCTCTAGGGCAAGCTTGGCCACCTTGGGCATTCGCGCCCAATACCCCGCCACCACCCGGCGTAGCATGCCCTCGTGGCCGAACCGGTTGACCCCCTGTCCTTTACCGTCGGATTGGCCCGATGCCGAGAATAGGGTGAGATCTCGCGGCTCACCAGTCTCGAGAAAGCGCCGTTCCAAGGCCTCAAGCAACGCCTCCGGCATACCTGTTTGAACAAAACCGTTGCAGCATACAGTATCTCCGTTATGCACTAGGGCTACCGCCTTGTCGGCCGATACGATTTTGCTTTTCATGCAACCTCCTGAATGAGTAGACCTGGCTGCGACCCCTTTATACGAATTCGGCCCTGGCGGTCATGGTCGTTTTTCCGTCCGGGCCCTGAGCCTGCAGATCGACTCCTGTTTCACTCGCTGTCCCGACCAAGCGGAAGGGGTGGAGATCAAACAGCGGCGCCCGCCCGCGAAAAGAGAACCCTTGCAGTTCCCTGCTGGCATTGCAACGCACCAGATCCATCAACATGATCGCTGTCAGGGGTCCATGTACGACCAACCCCGGATAGCCTTCCTCATTGATCGCGTAGGGGCGGTCATAATGGATCCGATGGGCGTTGAACGTGAGCGCCGAGAAACGAAACAGCAGGACCGGATCAGGTATCACCGCCTGGCTCCAGGACCCTGGTGGGATCTCCTGCAGCGTCTGCAGCGGCGTCGGCGCCACCATCGCCGCCGCAGGTTCCCGGTAGACGATGTCCTGTTCTTCCCGAATGCATATCCGACCCGCCTGGAGAATCCGGTAGGTCACAGTGACGAAGACCAAGCGTCCGCTGCCACCCGACTTGGCCGTCACCTTGAGAATCTCC
>JBDLIZ010000407.1:0-5462 GCA_039714615.1 Pseudomonadota bacterium
AGTTCGATATTGAGATGTTTAAGCCCCTTGAACAGGGTCACCAGAGAAATGATAAAACCTACCAGGAACACATACATAGGTCCCCAGCGTTTGGCGCTTTGAAAGGGATTATCGGTATTGAGAATCAACTTACGGATACTCATCATCAACAAAAAGGCAATGATCCCCCCCAAGGCGGGAGACACTACCCAGCTGGCGGCAATCTGGCCGATCTTAGCCCAATTCACTGCATCCATACCGATACCCGCCACCGCGAAACCCACGATAGCACCGACGATGGAATGGGTAGTGGATACCGGCCAGCCCTTGGTGGAGGCCACCATCAGCCAAACAGCGGCGGCGAGCAATGCCGCGAGCATCCCGAACACCAGGATCTCCGGGTTGCCCATGATCGTCGAAGGATCGATGATGCCCTTGCGGATGGTCGACGTCACATGACCGCCGGCGATGAACGCGCCCGTAAACTCGAAAATAGCGGCGATAATTATGGCCTGCATAACGGTGATGGCGCCGGAACCCACCGAAGTCCCCATCGCATTGGCCACGTCATTGGCGCCAATGCCCCAGGTCATATAAAATCCAAAAATGATTGCTAGAACAAGAAACCAGGTTCCATATTCAGTTAATATTTCCATTTACTTACTCCCCTAACACTTAACACTTTTTAATAGAATTTACTGTCCGCAACTCCCCTCGCCTCTACCCTATTTAGAGAGAGAGAGAAACTGCATGCAAAACGGCGTAACAGGATTATTTGGCGATCAGCAGGCGCAAGCGGTCACCCACTTTCTCCGAGTAATCGGCCAGGTCGCCGATCCATTGGATGATCTGATACCACATCATCACCGAGACGGGCTTCATCTCGTCCTCATGGGAAAACAGAATATGGGCGGCCTGCTGGCCCTGCACATCGGTCTCGTCTTCAAGCCGATTCAGCTCATCCATCATCTCCTCGACCTTGACTATCTCCTTGCCTCTGAAGCCGGTCTCGATCAGTTCATCCAGCTCCTCGATGATCTTGGCCGCCTGTTCACAGACGCTGATACAGTGCTGGGCCAATTCCTGGACGGGCTGGTTCAAGGCTTCCGGCATCTCCATGGGGCGTTCCACCAGCAGACCGGCAATGTCCTGGGCGGTATCGGCAATGGAATCCTGCATCTGCAGGATCTCCAGCAGATCCCGGCGGTCTACGGGCATGAACAGGCTCTTGGGAAGACTCATGCGCATCTGATTCTTGAGTTCGTCGGCAGCATTCTCCTTTTCGAAGATCCTTTCCATTACCGACTTGACCTTTTCCTGATCCGCAGTACTCAAGGCTTCGAACAGGGATGGAACCTCACGAGCACACTCTAACGAGGCTCGCATGTGACGTTGCAGGGATTTGAATGGATTTTTACCAAACAGATTTGCCATAGGTGTTATTGGGGGCATGGCGCTTTATATACTCCTTTTTAAGTTTATAGATATTACTTCCGGTGCGAATTGATCATCGGAATACCAATTTCTCCAGTTGGCGCGTTGGAATACGAAAACTAAAATGTATGATCTAGGAGCCTGTCGGACAGGCTCCTAGGTAGGACATTATTTTCGCATTCCACCTTTGTCCCTGGGTGAAATAGACATACTACGATATCCCTGAAGACCCATCTGTAACGAATAAAGCTCAGTTATGCAGCCCTTTGCCCGATGGGCTTGGGATACATTGCACGCTGCTTCAGCTCCATGGCGATGTTGAGAAACACAACATTGAGCCGATGACCATGTCCGGTGCGTTCCGCATGACCTAGAAACGAAACCAACGCGCCCCACTAGTGCCGACAATTCACCCCATAAAGGGATACCCGGGAGAGCCTATAGCACTCCCGAAATTTCACCCCCATCGGGTACGGATGTGGTTGAATAACGAGCAAAACGAGAATTGTTACAAATTCTTTACAATTATATGACGCTAGAATACTACAACTCCCTTACTATTTTATGACATATATATTAAAATTTTATTACACTGGTCAAACATACTGCCATTCAGAGAAACACGAGCTGGAAATGATCAATACTACTTAAGAGCCATGTCTTGCGACCAAGGAGAAAAGCGGCAGCTGATCACAATTCTCGACTAAGAGGTGAATTAACCCAAGAAAGTGGGGAATTTACAACGAACTTGTTGGTCAATAGATACATTCACTCTGGACTTGATGCACTTGGAGTGCAAACGATGGTGTGACAGCCATCAATGACATTTCCGTATCTAGGTCTAACGCCTATTCTTTCAGATTAACTACTGTACAGGAAAGTTACCCGTGAACGAGATCATAACCAAGCAGGCTGAACAGCAGAAACGAAATAAAAGGCTCGAGTCCAAATCGCAAAAGGCCTTTCAGAGATGGCTGGAAGCGAGTAACGAGTGGGTATTGGCAAGGCGCGGAAATGAGCAAAATGGGGTGAGCCTCAACAGCACTGAAGCCCGACGGGTGCGCGAAATGGAAAAACGTCTGGATGAAGCCGCGGACACCTTTGAGGCCGCCAGAAAAGCCATGCAAAAGGCAAATAAAACACCGCAGAATTAACTTCATGACAAACTTCAATATGGGCAAAGCTTAACGGCCCTTCTTGAAAGAGGGCCGTTAAGCTTTGCCCATTCAGATATCTTGGCAAACACCCGCTCAGGGGTGATGAGATTGATACAATCACACTCCTTATCCGCCAAACAGACCGGACAGCGTTCATCATAGACCATGACGTGTGCATGCCTACCGATGGGTCCATAGCGGCCGGGGTGCAGCTGCCATTTCTGAACATAGAGGCCCAGGGCATGAATACCCGCCGCCGCCGCAATGTGCAAGGGACCTGTACTTGCCGCTACCAGTCCGTCGGCTTGCGAGATTAGACTCACCAATTCGGCAACGGTCAATTGCCCAGTAAGGTCCTTAATTCGATCCTCGCAATGGACAAGCAGCCCCTCACGAAACGCAGCGCCTTCTTTGCTGGTGCCAGTGACCAGAATGTTGTAGTGTTCAGGCGGCAATAGCTGAATAAGAGCCAAGAACCTTTCTACAGGCCATTCCTTGGCGTGCCCTAGAGACAATGGATGGAGAACCAGGTTAAACCTTGCTGTTGAAAGATACTGTCGGGCCAGATAGGGATAATCACCAAACCGCTGGAAACCGAGAAATGGCTCCAGTTCCTCTATGGCATAATCCACCCTGTTCAGCAGGGGTGCAAGCAGGCGAATATTCATCTGCGCCTCGTGCAATTTCGACCACCTGCGCACCTGAATCGGCATATGATTACAGGTCAGGAAGTGATATATACGATCTGCCGAACCGATGCGGTGAGGGATCTTTGCTATTTTGGCGGCGGTCGCGATAGGACGCCTGGGTTTGACATGAACGATCACGTCAATGTGTTGATCGGCTAGAAAATCAGCCTGCCGCGCCAGTGGTGCATCCTTGACCTCGTCCCAGTCAAGAAATGCGTCGAAATGCCGACATGACTCGATAATCTCCCGCTGATAGGACTGCCCGAGGAAAAGGAGTCGACTGGCAGGATAATGCTGTTTCAGTATGCCCGCCGCAGGGAGTAACAATACCGCATCGCCCAGATTGTCGACGCGGCTAAGTAATATGGTATTGACTTTGGAGCGGTCCATGAATCATCTCAGAGGCCATTTTAAAATGGCCTCAGGTGAACATTCTAAGCCGATTTCTTAATCAACATAATTATGCCAGCTAAGGAATGCTACCAAAACAACTTCCCCAACTGGCTTGCCTCATCGCCCGTCTTCTGTGTTGCGACAATAGTTACATAGCTGGGCTATGCGCCTATTGTCGCGCCTTGAATACGAACGATCATGCGGCGCCAGTTGGGGAAGTGTGTCGTTCGCATTCCTAAGAGAGTTTAAAACAGCTTCTGAGATGGACTTAGGAGTCTAAACATTGCATCCCAAGCATTGGGATATTTGCAATTTTAATACAATATGACTCCAACCACCATGGCAGAAACCGTGTGACCGCAGAAAAGCCGGTGGGCTAGTGCTCTATCGATGTAAGTGTGCGAGTTCAGTTAATTATTACATCGATAGAGCACTTGGAATCTGCCCGAGAATAGAAACCATGGCGAGGGAGGGCTATTTTACGTTTCTTTTTGATCATATTATGTTCAAGCTTCGCACTATTCTGGATCGATACGACATTGGCTCTTCATATCGGCACATTACCTCTCAGCTTACTCAATATGCACAACTGGTTCGCTTAAATCGCCCGATAGGCATCTATCTACTGCTCTGGCCTACGCTCTGGGCCCTTTGGATCGCTGGAGAAGGAAAACCGGATCTGTGGATATTATTCGTTTTCATGACGGGAGTTATTCTCATGCGCTCGGCAGGGTGCGCCATAAATGACTTCGCCGACCGCAATATCGATTCCATGGTAGAACGCACTCGTTACCGCCCCCTCGCCTGCGGCAAAGTCAGTCCCGGGGAAGCCATTGCTATATTTATGCTATTGAGCCTACTGGCCTTTATCCTGGTTTTGACCTTAAATAGGATGACCATACTGCTATCATTGGGAGGCGTTGCTCTGGCGTTTAGTTATCCCTTCATGAAACGGTTTCATTATCTCCCCCAAGTACACCTAGGCGCAGCCTTCGGCTGGGCCATACCCATGGCGTTCACCGCTCAGACCGGTGAATTCCCAACATCGGTGGCTTGGTTACTGTTTATCGCCACGGTGCTGTGGACCACAGCCTATGACACCATGTATGCCATGGCGGATCGTAAAGACGATCTCAAGATCGGGGTCAAATCTACGGCCATCCTGTTCGGCGAAGCCGATCGCCTAATGATTGGCGTCCTACAGGTCTTGTTGATGTTCGACCTGTTGTTAGTCGCCCAACAGGCACGCTTGGGTATGTATTTCTATCTGGGATTGACCGCAGCCGCTGGACTGGCCATCTATCAGCAAAAACTAATTGCAAACCGGGAGCCTGATAACTGCTTTAGGGCCTTTCTGAACAACAATTATTTCGGCATGTTCATCTTCATCGGTCTGATTCTGGATTACCTGATCTAGGCGTCTGTCGGACTTAGGACTCCTACTGTGGAAAAGCCGGATTTGGACAGATTTCCCGATCCTGCTCGTTACACGCTACCACTATTCGCCTCACAAATCCGCCGGGAGCGGATTTACTCACCCCATCCCTGGGGCTCACCCTAAAGGGCCAGCCAAGCTGTTCAACGAGGGCCAACCAGGGAGGGTTAGCATCAAACCGTCTTTCCCTCGCTACGATCGCCTAAGTCCGACAGACGCCTAGATTTCGGGATAGTATTTTATTCCCCAATGTGGATAGGATATGGGAGTGCAATAATTATCTATTTATTAGTATATTCTAATATTATTATTTTGATATATAATGTTTCACATTGCTCGAGGTACTTATGATCAACACCACAAACAGATTTATTT
>JBDLIZ010000408.1:0-5453 GCA_039714615.1 Pseudomonadota bacterium
AATCGGTTGAGTAGGCCTTCATCTTCGTACTCCTCAAAAATCTGTGGCTATGATATTTGAGAGCATATTGTATCGCTACCATTCGACAACCGCTATAAGCCCTCCAAGGGGTACGGATACTGGCGCCTTGAAACCACATGGAAATGAATTCCCTTTTGTTCGATGGCCTGGTTTTAGCGAGAAGCAAATCGCTCATCCTGACCTTGACAGCGGAATTGATTTTCTTGGTTTGCTTCCTTTTCTGTATCGTGGAAGGCTGGCGGCTGCCAAGCAATACGGTGTAAGGGGAACTACTCAGGGTTACCCATCCATTGGCCAGAACGGCCTTTCCCCACCAGCATCTACAATATTCAGAGCTGAGCATCTGTCACAGCGACTCCCCTATTGATCTTTCATCAGAACAAACCACCATTACCCAATGCAGGTATTCTCTTCACGCAGCATATCTTAATATTTTTATAAGCATAATCTCATTTTATTAAACCGCTATTACGGAACAATGAATGATCCTTTAAGGTTTGATTAAAATTCTATCAACAGCTGATCCCGTGAAATATTCATGGAATATTCATATTCAATTAATACTCTAGTCATAATTCCAAAATATCCTGTAGACCAGTAAGAAATTTCCTTGAGGGCACTTACCCCAAGCCCTCGTGCCATAGCTTTACCGCCCCGAAGATTAAGCCTCTTGACTCGAATCCATCTCTCGGAAATCAGGCAAATCTGGAACAGCGAAAAAATGACAACACACGGGAGAACACTAATATGTCGTCTGACTACAAAAATATTCTGCTCGCGGTCGATTTTTCCAAAGACAGCGAACTGATCGGCCAACGCGCCATCGATCTGGCTAGGCGATATGAGGCCAAGCTTTCTTTGATCCACGTCGTCATCAACCTCAAGGACGCATTTTACGAACAAATCATGTCTTCGTTATCCGAGAACGTCGAAGAGCAGATAATTCAGCTCGCGAAGCAACAGCTGCACACCTTGGCACAGCGCTTGGAGATTCCTACAACGAACTGCATTGTAGAGCTGGGTTCACCGAAGCGCGGCATATTAAAAGCCGTCGAAGAGCACGACATCGATTTAATCGTGATGGGCAGCCATGGCCTTAGTGGTTGGGACAACTTACTGGGCTCAACGGCGGACGCAGTGCTGCACAAGGCACCCTGCGACGTGTTGGCGATACGGCTTTCTAGTTAGACCTGGATTCTGCAAGTGATCTAGGTTAGAGATCAATACCTTGATGCCACACATCTTTAAAAAATAATAAATACAATATTCAAATACTATTCATACAAAAGTCATCCTCCAGTAACAATCAGGCCTTAATGTAGCACCTAATAAGAATGCCGATGAGAGGATGAATCCGTTCTCGGGCAGCGTTTTCCGTGCTCGCTGAATATCTTTCCCTGCATTATGGGCCGAGCTGATAGCTAAGGAATGGCTCAACAATAACTTAGTCATTTGGCGCTCAGATTTAGTTTGTATTTAGACGATCTGATTGAGTAAAAGCGCAGGAATAGTCGTTCTATTTCGAGGTTTTACGATTGAAGATCGTTCAAAGACAGGCTGAAGATGAGATGTAAAAGGACTGAGTTATTGTTGAGCCATTCCTAAGGCGCAATTGAGTTTTTTATTTGTTTGAGGGATACCTGTCCAATCTGGATGGATATAAAAATCATCTAGACATTTAAATGAGGAGAAATCTAGCGTGAGTGAAAATATAATCCCCTCCGGAGTAGTCAAAGGGGGGCAACAACAAGATATCGCCACTCGGATCCTGACATGGGTGGCGATAACCTTTCTCATCTATCTCATCCTACTCGCCGTAGGCATGGTCGGGGCAGGATTCAAATGGGCCTCGGGCGGCAAGGAGGGTGCGGAACAGCTGTTTGCCTTCGCCACCAACCCCTTTATGGGCTTGATCATGGGCACCATGGCCACCGCCCTGGTCCAATCCTCCAGTACGGTGACCTCGGTGATCGTCGGTCTGGTCGCCGGTGGGCTGCCGGTAGCGACGGCCATTCCCATGGTGATGGGTGCCAACATCGGCACGACGATCACCAATACGCTCGTCAGTCTGGGACATATTCGCTCTAAGGATGAATTTCGGCGGGCCTTTTCAGCGGCAACCGTCCATGATTTCTTCAATCTGCTGGGCGTCGTCATATTTCTGCCCTTGGAAATGGCCTTTGGCTTACTGGAGAAGGCCTCACTCTTTATCGCCAACCTGGTCTATGGAGGCGAGTCCTTGAGCATGAGCGGATTCAATTTCATCAAACCCATTACCAAACCAGTGATTGGCATGTTCAAGGATATTTTTGGCCAGCTACCCGAACCGTTCGGTGGTGTAATCCTGGTGGCTCTGGGTATCTTTATGATAATCGGCGCCATCACCTTTCTTGGGAAACTGCTTCGCCAGGTCATGGTGGGACGTGCAAAACGGGTGCTGCATACCGCCATCGGACGAGGCCCGGTAACCGGCATCGCCTCCGGCACCGCCGTCACCGTGCTGGTGCAATCCTCATCCACCACCACCAGCCTGATCGTCCCGCTGGCCGGTGCGGGGATATTCAAAATCAGAGAGATCTATCCCTTCACCTTGGGCGCCAACATCGGTACTTGTATCACCTCATTGCTGGCGGCAACGGCCATCTCCGGTCCTACCGCGATCTTTGCCCTGCAAATCGCCCTAGCTCACTTGCTGTATAACGTATTTGGCGTTGTGCTGATCTATGGGATAAAGCTACTCAGAGAATTGCCCATCACCGGGGCGGAGACCCTGGCCAGGGTAGCTACAGAACGCAAGGCCATCGCGGTCGCCTATGTATTGGGTGTCTTTTTCGTATTGCCCGGGTTGCTGATGGGCATCACCTCGTTGACTTCATCGGCATAAAAAACGCGAAGGCAAGCCAGTTTGGAAAGCTATTCCGGTAGCATTCCTAAGGGAGACAAAAGCAGAGCAAACAGTTGGATATCTGATCTGCTGCCTGCTCTTATTGCATAAATAATCGTTTCTATACCCTGCCATCATCGTGGGGTATAGAAACGCTCTCAATCCCAATGAAAAGGGAGCAAGGTCATGTTAAGAAACCCAACAAGGCTATTGGTATCAGAGGCTTCGCATCTAAAATCGGCTATGAGCAGCAATAAGGCCTTTTACCGACTTATCGCAGTGATTGGTTTGGCCACCGCCCTATTACTCACGGGCATAGGCATATTAGATAAAACCAACGATACCGGCTATCAAGAACAATGGATGGAGGTAGCAAACAAACCCAGTACTCGGTTGTTTATCGGAGTATTTTAATACAGCTTGTTGAAGACTCGATGGCGGTATGCGCCTGGGGCAGTTGCTCAACACCCTGGGCCGCTTTCCTAAGGAATGCGAACGACACACTTCCCTAACTGGCGCCGAATGATCGTTTGTATTCAAGGCGTGACAACAGGCGCATAGCCCCAGCCTATGTCACTGTTGTCACAACGCTGAATACGAGCGATAAGGCAAGTCAGATAGGAAGGAACTGGCGGGTTTATTCCTGGAATTTAGGGTTCAAGCCGCGATCGACTTTTTCCGAAACACTCTCACTGGCCTATGGCTGGATTCCCAGGAGGTTGCACAGCGATTGAACCGATCCTTCCGATTACGCTTGCTCTGAGCATCCCGCTCTCAAATTTTCGACCACTTGCGGAACAGGTGGCGGTCCTCTATTATCCGCAGTCCAAGATCCACGGGGTTCAACCTTGCACTGGATTCCGAAAACACCTGTTCAGTAATGAGATCACTATCTTGCTGTCCACCATCATCGAACGTTCGACCAAGCCCCTCTGCAACTCAAATCCCGTCTACAATTAATGCGGCGCAATGATCGGAACCGATTAGAAAAGATCCTTAATCTAGGAGCCTGTTGGACTTAGACGATCTACTGGACCAGAGACAGACCCTCATGACCAAACAAAACGTAGCTCCTCTTTCACAATCTAAGCCACAAGATGCCATTCCTGGGCAATGGCAGGTCAATTCCTGGAAGACCAAACTCACTGCCCAGCAGGTCATATACGAAGATCAGGCGAAATTGAAATACTCAATTGCTCGCTTGGAGACACTTCCGCCGTTGGTGACTTCGTGGGAAATCGAGCGTCTAAGATCGCTTATTGCCGATGCTCAGCAGGGCAAACGCTTTCTTTTGCAAGGAGGAGATTGTGCCGAAACATTGGCCGATTGCACCGCCGATGCCATCACGGCAAAGCTCAAAATCCTATTACAGATGTCCCTGGTGCTCGTTCATGCCTCCAAGCAACCCGTCATCAAGGTGGGACGTTTTGCAGGCCAATATGCAAAACCCCGTTCAAGTGCCACGGAAACACGCCGGATCAATGGCCAAGAGGTCACCTTACCCAGTTATTTCGGAGATCTAGTCAACAAAAAAGAATTCGACCCCGATTCCCGACGACCCGATCCCTACCGGATGGTCAAGGGATATAAACACGCCGGCATGACACTAAATTTCATCCGATCCTTAATGGAAGGTGGGTTTGCCGACCTACACCACCCGGAATACTGGGATCTGGGATTTTTATCTAATGCCGCCTTGCCTCCCGAACTACGCGAAAGCTATCAGAGCATGGTGGCCAGCCTCTCCGATGCACTACGATTCACCGAGGCCTTGGGCGAGCGCGATATCAGCGAGCTGCATCGAGCCGAGTTCTTCACTTCCCATGAAGGGCTAAATCTTCTTTATGAGAGCGCTCAAACACGGACGGTACCCCGCCGGCAGGGTTACTACAATCTGACAACCCATCTGCCTTGGATCGGTGAACGAACCCGACAATTGGATGGCGCCCATATCGAATACTTCCGGGGCATCAATAACCCCGTAGGTGTCAAGATCGGACCTACCATGAACAAAGACGAACTCATCAGACTCATCGATATCCTGAACCCGACCAACCAAGCAGGCAAACTGGTGTTAATCACCCGTCTAGGCGCGGAAAAAGTGGATAAGATTCTGCCCATGGCCATTGAAGCCGTCAACCGTGAAGGCCGCATTGTATTATGGGTCTGTGATCCCATGCACAGCAATGCTGCTACCACCGCAGAGGGTATTAAAACAAGGCGCTTTTACAACATTCGCAAAGAACTCGAAGCCACTTGGGACATCCATGAACAACTTGGCTCGCAGCTGGGGGGCATGCACATCGAATTGACAGGTGAAGACGTCACCGAATGTGTCGGCGGCGCATCGGGACTGACCGAAGCCGATTTATCGCGCAATTACGCAACGGCCTGTGATCCGCGGCTGAACTACCAGCAATCCTTGGAGCTCGCACTGTTGCTGGCCAAGCGCATGAAAAAGGCCTAGGAGGCTGTCCGAGAATGCGCCAACCTACTGCGGACAAGTCTGGGTGGCCGGATTTCCCGTTCATTTTCGTTAAATATGGCC
>JBDLIZ010000409.1:0-5453 GCA_039714615.1 Pseudomonadota bacterium
TTGGAAAAGCCTTTTGAGTTCATTACAGAAATTGAATGTAACCCGAATGCGCCCGATAATCAAACAGAGCGGTGTTTAGAAAAGGAGATTGGGAAAACACCCACATGGATCCTGGAAAAGGACGGAAAGGAAATCAAACGACTGGAGAGCTATCAACTTTAAGAAGACTTAGAGTCTTTTGCAGGGTGCGACATTCAGGCCTAGAGACAACAAACGAGCAAGTGCTTCATAAGCATAAATATCCCCTGTTGTTAATTTGTCGTTAGGCACAAGCAAATTCATCCTGTAATGGGTGAATGTACTCGTTAGCTAGGGGGGGCTTTACTTCAAATATTCTATAATTGCCCATTTCTTGCTTGCACGTTAGCAAAAGTAAATCTCTGAATAATCTTTGAATTTCCTTATTATCGTAATTTGCATCTGTAGCTTGATAGCTCCATGATAAACAAATAGATTTTGATTCCGCTTCAATGATTTGTAGTTGAGGATTTCCATTTTCAAGCCATGCGTAAATGTAGTAACCCATTACCTTATCTCCTTAAAGTTCGTTAGGCATTCTGTTCTTCATTAAAATAATACTGCACACTTAGCCATGAAAAAGGTTAAGGAATGATGATCATGAATTTATACAAATGATAATCATTATCATTTAAAAAATCAACTATTATTCTGGCTTAATTATTTACAAAAATTAACCCTACAGAGAAAAAGCAGGTAACATTATGAGGAGTATATGTACTTCATGATATATTTTGGGATTATTTCTCTGCTGCTTATTTTTTCGACTGACCACAGTGGGTCGATGGCGGTCTTTCAATGTAAGAATTGATTGCGATTAAATTTTAAGCGGGATGTTCAGGTCGTGAATCACGAATCCCGGGGGGAAGACAGAGCATATTTTAAATATTCTCAATTCTCGACCTGATCCCGACCTGAGATTAGTGATAATGTCATAGAACAAGTCGTTGAAAAATTAAATCATCGGCCTAGAAAATGTTTAAATTTCAGAACACCTTACGAGGTTCTTTTTAATACTAAAAGTGTTGCGCTTGGAACTTGGATTCACCTATTCTGACTCTCTCACTGACTCCATTTATTGCAAAAGTAAAGATCTCCATGTGCACTCATGATAAATTATTGAATCAGTTAACCGTATGGGTTGGCAATTGACCAATGAGAGTTCTTGGAATTTTCGCCTAAGGCGAAAGCTGTCATTTCGACAGATGCATGTACAAATAAATGTGTCACTTTTGCCTATTTCAGTTTAGACGTCTCTCTTAATATTGAGTTTGATGGGAAAAAGCGTTGCAATTCTCAACAAACTAGCGTTAATATCTTTATCCATCTGCATTGGCAAGGGGGATGATTGTCCGGTGAGTGATGTGTTCATCAGCTATGCGAGCGCGGACCGTTCAGTGGCGCAATCGTTGGCAGAGGCCTTCGAGGCGATGGGTTGGTCGGTATGGTGGGACCGAAACATCCCGGCGGGGAGTCAGTTCGACCGGGTCATTGATGAACAGTTGGCCGCTGCGAGGTGTGTCGTCGTCGTCTGGTCAAAAGAATCCGTAGCCTCGCAATGGGTGCGTGCTGAGGCTGGCGAGGCAGCTAGGCGCGAAGTTATGATCCCTGTTGTTATCGAAGACGTCAAAATACCCCTGGCATTTCGGATAATTCAGGCCGCTCAGCTTGCTGGCTGGCGGGGAGAGTCGGCGCATCCAGAGTTCGAAAAAGTTGTCAAGACAGTCTCCCGCCTCCTCGGCTCCGAGCCGACTCTTCCAAAACCAGCACAGAAACAATCGTCGCTTCCATGGATTTTTTGGCTAACCTCCGGTGTGCTCGGTGTCGTGCTGGTTATCGGGGTACTGTACTACGCGACCGGTTACTTCGAGCGCGTAACCGATCGCACCATGGATCGCGAGGACATGGTATTAATCCCCGCAGGGGATTTTATGATGGGGAGTACCGAACAAGAGGCCAAAGATGCGCTGGTGCTTGCGCAGTTCAGTCATCCTGGCTGGGCAGAACCTGAACAACCTCGGCACCGCGTGGTATTGGATGCTTTCTGGATGGACAAGTTTGAGGTTACCGTTGAAAAATACCGCAGATTTCTGAAGAAGACGGGTCGTAAGGCCCACGAAGGTTTCGACGATGCACCAGACGAGAATCATCCCGTGACTGCGGTTACTTGGGTAGAAGCTGATGATTTCTGTCGTTGGACAGGCAAGGATCTGCCAACAGAAGCGCAGTGGGAATATGCATCCCGTGGTGGTAAAAGAGGCCTCAAGTACCCGTGGGGAGATGGAGATGCTCCTGTTAACGGCTCCCGAGCCAACTTCTGTGATGCTAATTGTCCTGACCTCCGGCCCGGTTCGTCACTGGACGATGATGGCTATTGGTCGACCGCTCCGGTAGGCTCTTACCCGGCGGGTAAGAGCACTTTTGGAGTCCACGATTTGGCCGGCAATGCCGCGGAGTGGGTAAGAGACTGGTATGACAAGAGGTTTTTCGAGAAGTCTCCTGTACAGAACCCGGTAAATACTCAAGCTAATCGCGACCAATACCGGGTAATACGTGGCGGCAGTTATCTCGACGGCCCCTACTTTCTCCGTAGTGCTGCCCGTAGCTTCCGGACATGGGACGCACGGCATCCAACTACCGGCTTCCGCTGTGTTTCGCTGGAATCCCAAGAGGAGGGCAAGTTATGAAAATCCGCTCGTTTACTGCTGTATTTTCGCTTCTGTTGCTGCCGGTCGTCGTTGCCGTTGGAGATCCTTCCGCGAAAAACATTCTGTTTATTTTTGATGGGTCGGGCTCCATGTGGGGTGAACTGGAAGGACAAACGAAAATCGAGATCGCGCGGCGCGTTCTAACTGAGCGAATACAAAATCTCTCTCCCGACCTGCATGTGGGGTTGATGGCCTACGGCCACCGGCGAAAGGGAGACTGCAATGACATCGAGATGCTCGTCGAGCCAAGTTCTCTCGATAAAAATGAATTGCTCGCCAAGATTAAATCTATAAAACCCACTGGGAAGACCCCAATAGCCTCCTCCATCAAGAAAGCGGTCAAGAAACTGGGAGACCATACCGCAGAGTCGACCATCATCCTTATGACTGACGGAAGAGAGACCTGCAGCGCAGATCCCTGCGGGCAGGTGAAAAAATTCAGGGAGCAGGCTGGATTCAACCTTCATGTCGTCGGCTTCGATATAGTCGGGGAAGAGGATGCGCTTCAGTTACGATGCCTTGCCGAAGCGGGTGGCGGAAACTATTACACTGCGTCAACTATTGAGGGGCTCGACCATGCCTTCAAAGAGGCTACGGGGAGATCGCATGCGATACCGGCTTTCCTGTTGGCGCAAGAGAATTTCGAAATCGTCCTCGATCAATCGGAAGCGATGGAAGGTCCATTTGAACAGACCACGAGAATCAAGGCAGCCAGGCAGGCACTGACTAAAATACTGGAAAAGCAGGTCGCCGATCGCGACAATCTGGCCTTCCGCTGGTTTGGCGGAGCCTGCGGGGGGGATAACACCGAACGCGTTTTTGATTTTCAACAGAACAGTTCGCGGAGTATACTGGATAAGCTTCCGAACCTGAAAACAGCTGGGAAGACAACGCTCGTGGAAGCGATAAATCAGGCCGCCTCAGACTTCCATCCCCCAGAACGTTTCGCAAATGTTAACAAGTATGTCATTATTATCACCGGCGGCATAGATCCCTGTTATAGCCGCGACGAGTCCTTAACTCTGATCCGCCAGCGGTTAACCAGCCTCCAGATTCGCCCTGAATTCAGGTTTATCGGACTCGATATTCCTCCGGACAAACAACAGCAGCTAAAGCGCCTGGCAGAGGCAACCAAAGGTGATATTTCGCTCGTCAAAACGCAGGTGGAACTGGAGCAGAAACTGAAGAAGATTTTCGAACTTGATCCTGTGGACCGCGATGTCAAGGCCATCTTCGGCAATCTCAACGAGTTAATCACACTGTTCGGGGAAGCCATCGACCAAATTGAGGCGAAGGATTATCAGGGCGCAGGAGAACGAATAGCCAAGGCACCAGAGATTGAACAGCGTTTCACCTTGCCTTTTCGTGATCTCAGCCGCAGAAAGGGTAATGTAGACTATCAAAAACTTTTCGATGTCGCGCGCGAACTATACTCCGTTGAAACCGGGATGACCGTGGCGGTCAAGTCCATGCTGGCGCATCACCAGAGCGGCGATAGAGAAGCTTATAACGAGGCTGTGCGGGATTATAATCAGCTAACGGGGAAATACAGCGGCAGCGTCGATACGGCGAACCAAATCATGAGTCAGTTGTGGCAGTGAAGGCTTTGTCATCAATCAAGCCAGGTTCCCGCCGAATTCGGAACGATGCCGTTGCAGTTCTACTTCATCACTTTTCCGGTGTTTCAATCTGGATCGAGTCGATCATAAACAGACTTTCACCGGAAACAGCTTCCCATTGAGCGGCATTCAAAACGAATTGTTTGGGTGGGCGCAGCGAAGAGACCAACTCCGTTTCGACCCAAATAGGTTCACCCGCATCATTTTTTTGTCCGTCAAAATGAATGGCCGATCGATAGGTGCGGCCTTCCTTGATCAACTTGATGGTGATAGGCTGCGGTACGGTGTTGGCGAATGCCTGATAGTTATAAGTATCTAACTTCCAAACCCTTTTATTAAAATTCGTATTAGTGCCGCCAGAGCGTTTTTTTATCTCAACGTGCAATTCAGAATAGCAACAAGTTCCCCAGAACCGAGTCAAAATGTAATTTTCAGCATCCGTGAATAGACCAAACTCTAATAAATCCTTGGTTGTCTGTAACTCGGCTTTAAACTTAATGGTAACCACCCAATCGCCATTGGGAAGGTCGCGCTTCAAACGAAATAGATTCGGCGTCTCTGCAGTTGTTAACCCACCGACCGCCTTCGCAATGATGAGCAATTCGCCGTTTTCCACCACAAACTGGTCTGGATCGGGGTTAACGACTTCCCAATGATTCGCCAGCTTGTCGCCGTCAAAAGTGTCCTTGAAATAAACCTTGGAAAGTAAGGCGACTGGTGCGGGTTTTTTCAGCTCCTGTGCCCTGACTCCGGTAATCGTAAGGATCGCCACGCCGAGCCAGATCGCGACAGCACGCGCGCAAACAATGTTATTATGCGACATAAATACCCCCTGTTCTGTTCAATTCAGATACCCTTGGCAGGTACACCCACCAGGATCAATATCGCAATCGATAGTTGGTTCTTTCATTTCTATGTAAGGTTAATAGTGCCACGCATCGATCCTTTGGGCAAGACATTGGCCCAATCTTGCGATTACAACTAATGGTGTCCAGTATCGATTGAAAATAACATTCGTTATTCTCACCTCCGGTTTGGGTCGGAAACCGTCCGTTGCTCATATGCCATAGTCTGGCTCATTAATTTCCAGACTCTACGGGCGCCTTTC
>JBDLIZ010000410.1:0-5447 GCA_039714615.1 Pseudomonadota bacterium
AAGAGGCCGAGCGAGCGCTTGGCCAGCAACAGACCGAACCTAACGGCATGATTACCGTGACGGCACCGGTGCGTTTCGGTGAGATGCATGTCGCACCCCCGGTCGCAGGATTCCTGAATCGCTATCCGAAAACCCAGGTCAATCTGCTGCTGCTCGACCGCGTCGTGGATCTGCTGGAAGAAGGCGTCGACATTGCGGTGCGCATTGCCCACCTTGGCGACTCCTCATTGATCGCGAAACCCATTGGGTCCATCCGGCAGGTGGTGTGCGCGAGCCCGAGCCTGCTGGACAGAGTCGGGGAGCCGGATCGTCCCGAAGCACTATCCAACCTGCCTTGTATACGCTTTACAGGCATCTCGACCGGCTCGGACTGGGAGTTCCAGGATGGTGGCAAACGACTTCCGGTGCGGGTGAAAGGTGGTTTTAGCTGCAATCAAGTGGGTGCTTCTTTGGAGGCCTGTGTTGCTGGTGTGGGATTCGGTCGCTTTTTCTGCTACCAGGTGATGCCGCTTATCCAGCAGGGTAAGCTGGCTACCGTATTGACGGAATTCGAACCGGAACCCATGCCGCTAAGCCTGGTTTATCCGCACGCGCGCCTCTTGTCGTCCATGGTGCGTGCAATGATCGACTGGTTGGCGAATAGCATAGGTGGCTCGTTAGACGATACGTCCCCAGCTTTGACGACAGGCATCTGTTCGAGATGCTGATTCTGGAAGGGGCTCAGGCGGGCCTCTCCTGGTCCACGATTCTTAAAAAGCGTGAAAGCTACCGGCGTGCCTTTGACGGGTTCGGTCCGGTGAAGGTGGCCCGTTATACTTCGGCCAGAAAGAACAGGCTGCTTCTATTCAATATCTGGCTTTGCAGAGCACATGGAAGACCAGCGCTTTTCACTGTTGTGCTCCGCTAAAGCCAGCTATCAAGATCAATCAGAAGCTTTCTGACGATTACGCTCCTGCCTTAACGACCAAGTATTCTATCCACCTGGTCCTGACTCAAAACCTGAGCATGATAAGATCCCTCTCCCATCTCCGCCTCTATTTTTCTGACATATGAAGCCAGGTGGTTTTCAGACCCTTCGAGTAGATGATCATAAAGGCGCTCGATATCCGGGTTGTCCGTATAGACTTTGCCACAGTCAGAAACGCTTGAAATATCGGGGTGTGTTTCAACAATGACTTTTGGGCATTGATTGATATCCAGCATATCCAGTTCTTCGATGAAGGCGCCGACATACAGCGCATCAAACTCACTCATTGCGCCACGCGTGACAAGTTCCTCATACTTCTCGGTAAAATACCAACCATAGTCTTCACCGGTAAAGACGCCCACATTGTCATTCGTATTGGGATCCATGATGTCGTATTGCTGGAGCTTTTCCTTAACCGCATCGGTATGTCGCTGTTCTGAATCATCGATGTTGCCGAATACCGGAGAGTTCGGATAGAGGGTGCTCAACATAATGTAAACATCTCTTGCGAGTTTCTCCTCCTCCCGCATAAAAACCAAATGTGTTTGCTCGTTTGTATCCACGGTTGTGCTGCTGGTTTCATCGGTACTTGTATAACTATCTGTTGCGAATGAACCTGTGGATGTAAAGACGATGATAACCAGGTACAGGAAATGAAAGAAAATTCGTTTTTTAAGTAACATATCGATACCTCATGATTGTTATAAAAATCGGATTAAAACAAGCGATCGCATTGCGAGGGGGAAGCTAACACAATGGGTCTTTGCTGTATTGACAATTATCAATCACGTAGATTGATAGACCCTGTTTTTATAAGGAAATCATGATTTGTTTGAAGCAAGTCACGCATTGAGGGTTGGGTTTCAAAAACTTTGAACTATTGAAAATATTGACAGGATACAAGGAGCCATGAGTAAGGAGCATGTGTATCACTAGGTATCTTATCTGGATATTTAAAGTCTCTTAGCGTCCTGTATATCAGGGTCGCGTTGTAATATGACATGCTCGATCATTTTGATATATATTTATACAATACCGCTTTGTGCAGGATTCAATGCGACATCAATAGCGGGGAGCCCCAAAATGATCGTCACGGTCGGAACATTCAATCTCAATAACCTCTTTTCCCGTTTTAATTTTAAGGCCACGATTTCAGGGATAAAGAAGAAAACAGCTGCGCTATCCGTTCGTTACGAATTCAGTGATGAAAGCAACTATCGCATTCGGACATTCAGGGGCAGGTTGGTTAAGGCAAAGAAGCCAAAAGATACCACGGCTGTAGCGGAGCGAATTCTCACAATGGATGTCGATGTAATGGCCGTACAGGAAGTTGAAAATATCGACATACTCAAGGAATTCAATAGAAAGTACTTGGGCGGTCTTTATCGTTACCAGGTCTTGATCGAAGGGAACGACCCGCGTCTGATCGATGTTGGTCTATTGTCCAGACTTCCCGTTGGCGCTGTAACATCGTTTCAAACGGCTGTTAACCCGGACCGACCCGATACACGCGTATTCAGCCGCGATTTGCTGGAAGTCAAAATTCTCAATCCTTCCCGTTCAAAGACATTGTTTACTCTGTATAACAATCACCTGAAGAGCCATTTCGGTGACGAGAATAACAACGGCCAGGGAAAAATTGCTAATGACATCCGCAGAAGGCAGCAAGCAGAAACCATTCGACGTATTATCGCGGGCCGCATGCGTACAAACAGCCGATATGTCATTGTTGGCGATATGAATGATGGTCCTGGGGATGCGCCGCTGTCACCCATGCTCACGATTGAAGGTAATGCTCTCGTCAACGCGCTTGCCAACCCTGCCGAAACACGGCCAGCTAAAGCTGAATCGGGTGGACAAGATCCGGCATCCTCAGCATGGACCTATCGCAATAAGAGAAGAGGTCAACCGCCCGAGCACAAGTTGTTCGACCAGATCTGGTTAAGCCCGTCCTTGGCCAATGGTATGGGGCACTCTTTTATTGACCGCAGATCCAAACATGGCGGCGACGGCAGCGATCACGATCCTGCCTGGATTGAACTGGATGTTTAACCCTTAGGTGTGTGAGTAATAGTAAAGTATTCCCTAAAACACAGTGAGTTGGATTCACTCCTTAGCGGTCAACTGCTCTTTTTAGTTTCAAGGGTAGATATCCGGGATAAATGTCTGGTCGGAAAGCGGGGGTCTTACATAGCCCGTGCTGTCTCTTCTGTGGGGCAGCTCGATCGGCTCCGGCGTGAGATCTTCGTAAGGGATCATGCTGAGCAGGTGGGCGATGCAGTTGAGCCGGGCATGCTTTTTTATGTCCGAATGCACCACATACCAGGGGGCCTGCTTGATGTCGGTATGGGCGAACATCTCATCCTTGGCCTTGGAGTACTCCACCCAGCGTGAGCGGGACTCCAGGTCCATGGGGCTGAGTTTCCAGCGCTTGTGAGGCTCTTCCAGACGGCTCTGAAATCGGCGTTCCTGCTCCTCATCGGAGACGGAGAACCAGTACTTGATCAGGACGATTCCGGAACGCACCAGCATACGTTCGAATTCAGGGCAGGAGCGCAGGAACTCCCGGTGCTCTTCCGGTGTACAGAACCCCATCACCTTCTCCACGCCAGCCCGGTTGTACCAGCTGCGATCGAGCAGCACCATCTCGCCGGCGGCGGGCAGATGGGGTGCATAACGCTGAAAATACCACTGGGTCTTATCGCGTTCGGTGGGAGCGGGTAGGGCAACCACCCGGCAGATGCGTGGGTTGAGGTGCTGATTGATGCGCTTGATCACCCCCCCCTTACCGGCAGCATCACGCCCCTCGAAGAGCACGACAACCTTGAGTCCCTTATGTTTGATCCATTCCTGAAGCTTTACGAGCTCCAGCTGCAACTTGAAGAGCTCCTTTTCATAAACTTCATTATTTATTTTTTTAGGTTTGCTTTTTTTCTCATCGGCCACGGTCGCCACCTTCCTTATCCAAGTTTTATGGAACGGTTTCTGGGTAAGACTAGAATTAACTGTAGGCTAGCACAAATTTTTCTCCGACCCTAGACTGTACTGATCACCGTCGATGGGACCGGTTGGCTGATCAGCTGCTTGATCTCTGATAAAAGAACCAGATCCCGTGGGGTGAACCGGCAGGCCATTAAGGGCTATATTCGCAACATATGAGCCGATTTGGAGAAAGCGATGTTTCGACTTGGCCGAAAGACCCAGATGCCTGAAGCTGATGAGGCGCTGGCGGGGCGCGCCACTCCCATGCAGGTGTCCGCGGCACACTTTGTCAACGGCAACCCGCTTGAAGGCCCCTTTGCCGCAGACCTGCGGATGGCCATGTTCGGCATGGGCTGTTTTTGGGGGGCGGAAAGACGTTTCTGGCAACTGGCGGGTGTCCACTCCACCGCCGTGGGTTATGCCGCTGGGTTTACCCCTAATCCCAGCTATGCAGAGGTCTGCAGCGGCATGACCGGTCACAACGAGGTGGTTCGGCTGGTGTTTGATCCGCAACGGGTCAGTTATCAGCAACTGCTCAGGGCCTTCTGGGAGGGCCACAATCCAACCCAGGGGATGCGCCAGGGCAATGATGTGGGCACGCAATACCGCTCCGGCATCTATACCTTCAGCGAATCCCAGCAGCAACAGGCACAACAGTCACGGGATGTCTATCAGCATGCCCTGCAGCAGGTGAGCGCGGCACCGATCACCACTGAGATCCTCGCTGCGCCGGTGTTCTATTTTGCCGAGGCGTATCATCAGCAGTATCTCGCCAAGAATCCCAACGGTTACTGTGGCCTGGGTGGGACGGGGGTTAGTTTTCCTTGAGCTCGGTCAACCTTTTGAAGAAATAGCTTGGCCTCTACTTCGTTCCCCTTGCCACGGTATTCAAGCTGGTCGAAACTGATGGCCTTGGCCATGGCGATACCCCGGCCGTGGGTATCGAAGGCACGCTCCGGACTCATCTCAATGTATTGCTGCCAGTCGAAACCATTGCCCTGATCCCTGATGAGGAAACGGAGTTCTCTATCATTGCGTTCGAATGAAAGGATGACATCTTTTTCGGCGTTTTCCGGAAGTGACAGGCGTCGCTCCACTTCATATGCCCAGTTGTCATGCGCGTTATAGCGGGACTTCTCTTCGTAGCTGATACCCAGGTTGCCATGTTCCACTGCATTGATCATCAGCTCGGATAGGCCTATGGCCACCCGGGTTGGCTCCAGACTGGCGTTGGCCAGCAGCGACACCAGATCGCGACCCTCCTGCAGGGTGCGAAATTTGAACTCACCCTTGTGCATCATGCTGAGGGTCTTGTTGGTTTGTGCCACTGCCGTCTGCAGGGAGGTAAGGCGTTGGTGGTCGTTGACCGCCGTCTGGACAATCGCCAGAAGTTGGGTCCTTTCAAAAGGCTTGGTGAGGTAGTAATAGGCCCCTGCCTGCAGACCCTCCAGTATGTCATGTTTGGAGGCCTTGGCCGTCTGCATGATGACAGGAATGG
>JBDLIZ010000411.1:0-5447 GCA_039714615.1 Pseudomonadota bacterium
AGCGTTCTGTTATTTGCGCCACAATCGTGATGACAATACCAAAAGCGATAATCGCCGCACCAACCCACGTCATGAGGCTATATTGCTCACCCAGTAGAAATGTCTCGGCAATAAGGCCAACAGCAGCCGCAACGTAGCCGATCTGACTTAACAACACCGGCCCTCCTTTTTGCTGCAGTCTGAAGAAAACTGGAAAAGTCATCCCTGCTACGAGCACTTGTGCCAGCGCTGCCAAGGGCGCAAGCGCCAGTTCGCTCACCGGGAATGAGCCCTTTGTGACCAGCAATAGAAGCAGAAAGACCGTGACCGAAAACGCATGACTCCAGAAGGCCAGCACATCAGGCAAGGCGTTGTCAGGCCAATCCAATGTCCGATAGATATTCCCACAAGCGAGTGCCACGGGGATAAGTAGAGCAGCGATAATCCATATGATTGACGGAGCCTCGGGTGCGGCCCCACGCGTAACACTCACAATCGTAGCCCCAATCAATCCTATTGCAATACCGAGTAATCCAGTCCGGTTTGGAGTCTTGAGCCGGAATATCACCGCGAAAGCCAGGGTGAAGACGGGAGACAATGAAAACATAAGACCACTGTAGCCAGCTCCGGCATGCTGAATAACACTAAAAAGCAGTATGTTGGGTGCTACAAAAGAAATGAGCGAGGAAATGATTACGTAGCGAATCATTCTGCCTTTTGGTGCTGCCAACCGTCGCCTGGCTACAAGGACAGGGTGATGATTTGTGTGCCTTTTTGACCCAGATTTGCATTTTTACTTGAACCTCATCGAGTCAAGAGTTACTTCATATATTCAGGTAAATAGAGATTTATGAGTGGACCAGTTTTCAGCACAAAAGTGGCTCAAAAGTCAGTGCAAATCAACAACTGGCTTTCATGACTCTCTCTTCTTGGGTACCTTGATATGACAATTGTCACCAGATCCCGGGAATCAATCGATAAGGCGTTTGTTTTGCGTATTCAGGATAACCTGCAAGCTCTGCGTGTAATGTGTGATCCTCGAAATAGGTGCGCACGATCAGTAACAGCGTCAGAAACAACGAAAGGATTAACGCAAACCTTGACCCAAGTGCTAAGGGTTCAGCAAACAACAAAACGATGATTACCGTGTACATGGGATGACGCACCAGTGCATAAGGCCCCGTAGTGATCACATGATGACCGCGTTCTTTATCGATTTTTACAACCTGCGATAGATACGTATTTTCGCGCATTACCCAACCAAGCAATACAAAGCAAGGCAGGTGTACAATCATCGCTAGAATCCTCACCCATACTGGTAAAGGCTCACTCCACGCATACCGCACCACGTCAAAACCGGGAACAATATAAAGACTAATACCTGCAATAAAAAACAAAAGCATAATGACTTTATCCCAGGTTTTCTGCTCCTTGTGCAGCGGAACAAGCTTCAACCGTTCTACAAGCAATGCGGGATCATAACGTAGCAAATAAAAAGTCATAACGACCCCATACATAGTCCAAAGACCGACGATTACCCATGCTTCCCACCAATGCCAGGTACCCGCTGGCCACATCAGCGCAACGGTAAATAAAGACATGCGTACAACCAGGCTCAACCATATTTTAATGTGGCTATTCATCGGACAAATCGAGTGAATCTCCTATATCTATAATGATGCATTTGGCACCTATACTTTCTATCTCACGCTTGAACATCTGATCATCAGCCGGGTTATAGTTTTTGGTGAAAAATGCTGGACAATTATAGTGACAGGGAATCACCATTTTCGGTCGCATGATCTTCACCGCCTGCAGAGCCTCTTCTGCATCCATGGTGTTATGAACGGCCTTGCCACCAATCGGCAACATCAACACATCCGGTTCATTAATTGCCTGCCATTCTTTTTCATGTAGTAAGGTATCACCGAGGTTAACGATCCTTTTCCCATCCAGTCCAATATCAAAACCAATCGCACCCCAGCCAACCCGTTCTTCTGGTCCGGGCTTGACAGTTTTGGAAAATGGACCCAGCTTAAGGGTAAGCTCACCATGGGTTGTTTTAATGCCGGTAATGGTCATGCCGTCAATCTCAATGGTTTCATCAACGGACAGGGTGTGAAGGTTGTTAAACTCTGTCGTAAATGCCAGCCCTTTATCACGCGGCCCGAGCATTAACGCTTTGCCCTTTACGTCTTTCACCATTATTTTGTTACAGATAACGTGTGCATTCGATGCTTTCGCTACTCTGTCCGCATGCCAGTAATGGTCCGGGTCACCGTGCGTAACAAAAATATGAGTGATACTCTTCCATTCAGTCTTGTGAATAAGCGTGGTAAACCGAAACCAGTAAAAAAACAAAGCACCGGGGTCTATGGCAATTTTTTTATCGCCTGACTCGATCAAGAAGGCATTGTAACCATAGAAGCTGATTTTCATTACGTTTCACTCTTGCCAATAAAATATTTCCTCGTAAAAAGCAAAGGTAGGGCAAATAAAATCAATGTAAATAAATTAAATACTGCGTTCACAGTGACACCGTAATAAAGCGAGCAAGTCGTATCGACGACAAACCAGAAAACTACAGCAGCATCAATACCATTCCACGCTGTGGATGGCGAATTCGTAATTATTACCTGACATCTCTAACTTAAGACTGGCGTTCAAATACCAGATGTCAATTTAATTCAGCACTGCTATAAAAAACGGGGGAACCAGATTCTATTGGACGTTCGGACATCTATTGGACAGATGGCAGATTCAACGGATCTGGAACACATTGATAAATAAAGCGTTTAGTGACTGCTGGGTAGCCGACCACCTGGTTTCTAACCAGGCACTCTAACTAGAAGGTAACTTGTTGATTTGCAATGAATATAGATAATAAGGGACAGGACAACAGCGGGTTGAAAAGATGCCTGGAATCTCTTCTAAGTTACTGTTTTTAAAGAAATGGCGCGCCCGGAGAGATTCGAACTCCCGACCGCCTGGTTCGTAGCCAGACTAGAGCAATTATCTTTCTTTATTAATCAGTCACTTGCGGTGCTTGCCCAGCCCATACCGTAGTTGAGTTATCAATCACTTACAGTTGACTGTGCTTTCAAGTTAGCACAAATCTAGCACAGTCCAGATTCCACCCTTGGGGGCCACTTTTAATCAAACTCCGGGGCAATTCTTTCCTGCTCTTCAGATAACTGATCACTGCGAAAGCCTCGGCTCGTAAAAGGACTCCAACACTCAGACATCCATCCATTTGAATTCCCCTTGAGACCACTGATACAGATAAGGCCTCTTGTCAGCTATCGCTTGATATACCGGCTCCAAAAATTGTTGCAAGCTCTGCATCACTTCGATAAAGCTTGATGCATCTTCAATACTATTTTTCCCCAGAAACGCCTGCCACTGCATCTGTTTATCATCATTCCTGGCAAAGTCATCGGAAAATAGTGAAAGTGGATCATGAGAAATAACCGTCTTCCGCCTCTCGAACGTTGCCCGGATGGCTTGCGTGAGCAGATCACCATCGAGTGTCATAGTGAATGCAATCACTCGGATATCGAAAAAATCCTTCATTCGACTGTTTGCCAAACCTAGCATCACCATCGCCTGGAATTTCTCAGCAATCACGCCATAGACCGGGTAGACACGCAGTTGCGGTGGGGGCAGATCCAGAAATGAAGGCAACACCGCCTCCTCCGCCTCAGGCACTACAATATCTCCGTAACCAATATCTACCTGAAAAGGAATACGGGCTTTAGCCAGAAGAGCAAAACCTGTCAATCTGACTCCGGCATAGTCTGCACCCTCCTTGATCTCAACACCGGTGACTGCCTCAATATCGAATACCAAACCATCATCGACTGGGGCTGAAATAATCTCCCGGAACACCTTCACCAGATAGGGAACATCATGATCACCATAACTCAGCAGATCGATATCACGGGTTGGTCGATAAAACGCTTCATTCCAAATCCAGAACAGTAATGCACCCTTCAGTAGAAACTGACCGGCATAGTGACTGATGCTCAGGCGATACAACAAACGCTGCATCACATACTGGCGAAGCACGTAATCAAAGTCCTCATGGCGTTCACGGGCGAGATTGAGAAGGCGCTGGCGAGTCGATGCAGCCGTGTTCTTTGGCATCAGCCCCCTCCCCTCATGTCACCAGGCTCTCCAGATAGGGTTGCATCACCTTTTTCACCCGGCAGATCTCGGCATAATGCAGCAGTTCATCTATAGTAAACTTCCGCGCTGACCATCCCTCCCGTAGCGCCTCCAGGGCGACATCCAGACCGATCTTGTTCCGGTATTTGAAACAATCCGCTACCGTCTTGGCCGGGCAGAATACCTTCACAGGCACCCCATTGATCATGTGGATCTCAACCCCCTCATGCAGGGCCACGCTGGACATAGTGACATAACGTACCGGAGGGTATGAGATTTCAGGCCGCCAGGCCTTGCGGTCGATAGCCAGCCATACTTCAAAAGGATTCTGGGTAGTCAGCTCATGGAAATTGAGGGCTGAAAGCAGTGCAACAACCGCCTTGGGGGCCAGTTTACTGAGCTCAAGCAAGCTATGATGACGCCCCGGATCCCTATCCGGCCACTGATACAGTCCCCGGCCCACACGCTCAATCACACCCTCTTGCGCCAGTTGGTAAAGATAATCCCTGGGCAGACCAGCATCTTTCAGGTCTTTCGGCCTGACGACCGAATGCTCCCGAACAAAGTCGATCACTTTCTCTCTTTTAGACATCTCTGGCTTGGCTTAAAATCTATCATTACCTCGGCTATTGTTAATATATGCCAAGCTTTTGAGATATTCAATATGTAATGGTTTGTGCGACGGATTGTCCTCCGCGTATTTGAGGAGACGGGCCTGGGCAGTTTTGTGTTCGGAGGGCTTCATGATGGTTCAGGGAGGCATCGCAACTCCCCGACCTGATAATCCTTTATCCGGTTCTGGTCTTTCTATCGATTTATATAGAAACACCGACCGCAGGTATAATTATCTGATTCACTGCAGTGGCAGCACAATAGGTCCCGGAAGCAACCATGAAGACCCTGGCAATCGGCCGCAACGATCCCTGCCCCTGCGGCAGTGGAAAAAAGTTCAAGAAGTGTTGTATGGAAAAAGATAAATCCACTCCATCCAGCCACGGTGCGGCAGAGGTTTCCGGGGGATTACGAGAGGCGATGGAGGGCAGGCAATTTAACTCACTGGCCGAGGTCCAGGCATTTACTGACCGCTACACACAGCAACGTAATCAGCGCCCGCTTGATGAGTTTCAGGGTTTGTCACCGGAGCAGATGTACCATCTCCTCTATTTCCCGTTTGCTTCGCCGGAACTTGTCCGCTTCCCCGAGGTGCTCAGAACAACCCCGGCAGCACCCATGCTGACCCTTTTCACCTTGCTGACGGAGGCTATCGGGGAACAGGGATTAAAACCCACCACCAAGGGGAA
>JBDLIZ010000412.1:0-5430 GCA_039714615.1 Pseudomonadota bacterium
AACACCACAGGGACGCTGAATAATCCGTACACTTACATTGATAGAGCACTTGCTCAGTCCTAAATCCGCCAGTCTCCGATCTGATCGGTCCCAAATTAATTGATCAGCCTGTTCGCTCGCTCCTCTCAATTTATAAACACGCGTTTCAATAGCTCGGTGGTCCGCTTGGCAGGGTTTTGACGGATCTGGGCCTCTTCGACCGCAAGGTAATGAAAAATACCATCCGAGCCTTTTTTAATTACAAAATCAGTCAAGTTGGCCTTCACGTCCGGGACGAACGGGATATCACGGTATTTGTCCATGATATTGTCATAGGACTTGATGGCCCCGGCCTCGGCCAGGCTCTGTGAGACGATCGGCTGCATTTGTTTGGTAAGCTCGGGCGTCATCTTCTGCTGGAAGTATCGTGTGGCCGCATCATCCGACCCTTTGAGAATGCCCGTTACATCATCCAGCGTCATTTGCGAAATGGCGGTCAGAAACAGTTGTTTCGCCTTGGGCGTGGCCACCTCCGCCGCTCGATTAAGCCGCAACTCGAGATCGTCCATAGCCGAACTCATGCCCACTTTAGCTAGGGTCGATTGTACGGTTTTCAGACTGTCCGGTAACGGTATGTGAATGCTCGGATCATCGTTGAAGCCGCCGGTCTTGCCGAGTTGGTCCACCACATTGCTGGTACCGACGCGCAGGGCCTCTTTCAAACCCGCCCCGATGTCCTCATTAGAGAGCGCTCCAGCCCCACCACCGACAATGCTGCCTAGCAGGTCCTTGCCCTTTTGCAACCAGTCGCTTTGGCTAAATGCGGTGCTCGACGCCACCAGCAAGCAACCCATTACAAAGCATCGAATCAATGAGATATTCACTGTCTTATTCCTCCGTCGGTTGGGGTGAGCCTTGCAAACCCCAGGTTATAGAACTTGAATGAAACGATATCCAACTATTTATGAGATTATTTTTAGCGCAGGGCTACAATCCCGCCGCTCATAATACACTACAGAGCATGGGAATTGCGCCGCCGAGTCACGTAGGTCGGGTTAGCGCAGCGTAACCCGACATCCTTCATTGGTAGCCCGCGTAGGATGTGGTGAGCTTGCGAACCGCATCGATCGAGAGACATGACCGAATACCGCCGAGCCAAGGTCAAAGGAGCAAACTACTTTTTTACGGTTCAACGCGAGTCTTCCACATTCAGTCGGTATATTGGAAAAATCGATGCCAAAGCAAAGCATTCAGGTAAGTTACGAGACAGGCTTAATGAATACATTAATGCAATTACGCAGGCCTGACACCTTTCTATTAATGCAATTACGCAGGCCTGACACCTTTCTAGACACCTTTCTAAACCGACACCTTTCTAAACCGACACCTTTCTAAACCAAGCTTAACGTCGGGGAGCAGGCAAGGGGAGGGCGGGAAAGTGATGAAGACGTGTTATAGGTTTTATTCGATGCCGGCCGATATCGAACAAGCAGCGTATCAGAGCAGTAGCGCATGATCAATCAAGTCTGCCCCATTGAATTCTTAGCATGTTTGAACTTGCCAGGCGACTTCAAACATGAAAAGCGAGATAAAATCTTTCTTTCTCAAAAATCCAGAGGGCTTTTTGCTTCCTTGAGGGTTGTACTCTTAACGGTATGTGTGTAAATCATCGTGGTGCGCACATCGCTATGTCCCAATAATTGCTGGATCGTACGGATATCGTAGTTCGCAGTGAGCAGGTGACTGGCAAAGCTATGTCTCAATGTATGGGGTGTCGCCCGTTTCGGAATTCCCGTGTCCCGCACCGCTTGCTTGATCGCCCGCTGTACATGGGTCTCGTGCAGGTGGTCGCGGCGATATTCCTGAGTCCTTTCGATCAACCTCAGTGTCCTGGCCGGGAAAAGGTACTGCCAGGCAAATTCCCCGGCCGCGTTCTTATACTTGTTTCCTACCGAATCCGGTAAAAAGCATCCTGCATATCCGGACTCCAGGTCCTGCTTCCGCAGATCGGATACCGCTACTAGCTGCTTCCTCAGTTGTGGCACGACTGCTTCAGGTAAAGGAACCGACCTATCCTTTTTACCTTTGCTGTCGTGTACCGTCACGACGCCGGTATCGAAATTCAAATCCTGCACTCGCAGCTTCAAACATTCAAACAACCGAAGACCACAGCCATAGAGCAAACTTGCGACTAGATTGATAGGATCATCCAGATGATCAAAAAGCAAATCAATTTCCTCGCGTGACAATACCACCGGGATGTACTTTTTCCGCTTTGCTCGAACGACACCTTCAATCTGCTCGAAATCCTTTTCAAGTACATGTTTAAACAAAAACAATAACGCATTAAACGCTTGGTTTTGACTGGATCCCGCCACTTTCTTATCAACCGCCAGATAACTCAGGAATCCCTTCACATCCTCCATACAGAGCCGTTGAGGCTGTTTGCTTTTAGTAAACGCCTGAAACTTACGGGTCCAACCACGGTAGGCCTCAAGGGTCTTGGGTGAATAATGCCGCACCTGAATCGCTGATTTAAGCGCGTCATACACCCAGACCCAACTTTGCCCGGTATTCTTCTCAACATCCAAGGAGAAAGCCATATTAGGGATCGAGTGACTTGCAGGCGGGCCTTTCACCGCTGAGTGGGCCGCTGTTTTCTCAACAACCGTTTGCGAGGGAGCGTCAACTGGATCCTCAGCAGATACAAACTGCCTGTGTTCGGGACGCCATTGTTCAGAAGCATCCACAGACAAGTCAACGGGGGTTGGCCTCTCAGATTCAGATATAACCGATACCTTAGCTTCGTTAGCCATCATTCGGCAATACACCTGGATCGCATCATGTGCTTGTCTCCTTTGGGACTCAAGCTGCTCCTTTTCCACCAGCTTTTGGTGGAAGGCGGAGAAACTGTCTTTATCGGTGGCCTCAAACCGATACCTATGACAAAAATCCAGATAGTAACGCAGCCATTTTTGGTAGTGAGCCCGATCAGGGGCAGGGATAGATCGCTGCACCAAAAGCGACTGGTAAGATTTGACGGTTTTGAACGGTATAGTCAGCATGACTTGGTATGCATCTACGTCTACCCTGTGGATTGTGGAGATATGCAGCAGAACAAGCTATATTAGAGCCTGTGATCTGTCAAGGAACGAACTTTGGGGCGTAGGATATGCGGATCGGGAGAATAACTAGTTATACGTAAAAAAACAATATGGAGAAACAAGATGGATATTGAAAAAATCCTTGAATTATTGAATGAAAATAAACGACGGGCAATAATTTCAAAAACACAACATTTTCATGCCGCAGCGCGATTTCGGAAAATATCGAATGAATTCAATGTGCCGGTTATATTAATCAATGTAGTGCTTGGATCGGTGAATCCGGGGACACAATATCTATTGAATCCGGAATCCGGAATCCGGGGACACAATATCTATTTGTCTTTTTTTTTTGGAGGGCTAGGAAGAAGACATCCAAAATTTTTGACGTTCTCTGCTTCCTGCTTCCAGTGTCCTCTACTTCCATCCGCTACTTCCGACTTCCGCACAAATAGGTATTGTGTCCCTGGAATTAGTGCTTAAAGATGCTTGACATCTCATCGCGTTAGATCCTAAAAAGTGGCTCTAGTCCTTGATCTTGACTTTTTCCTCGCTGCGGTTTCGATGAAGCGAACCGATTGAATGCCGTCCACAGCTTGGCGCCTTTCCAGGGATCTGCTGCTTGACCGTATAACACCAGGCTGAGCCGCTGTATTTCTTCTGCAAGATCACCCGAGCAGCGTCCGGCGAGCAGACCTAAGCTTGTTGCGGGATCATCTGGCCAGCGAGTAGCCGACCAGGCCAGTAGCGCGTTTTTGGTTGCAACGGGATCCCCTCTTTCACAGGCTCGCCTAATTCCTTTGATGGTTTTCGCGGTATTTGATCTTACAGCGTCAGGCTTCAGGGGGTCGTGGGTAGGGCGGTGACTGCGCCACCACAGGATTAAGGTCACTGACCATCCCAGGGCAAGGGCCGTGCTGATCACGATCCATATCATCGGCTTGGCTTGCGTGTTGTTGTCAAGGGTGTCGGCTGTGATCGCTGTATTGAAAGAGGTCTGCGCTTGCCGCGAGTCGGGCTTAATCGATATTACCGGCGGGGTAGAGTGTTGAATGGCTGTACTAGGTGTCGCTTGCACGGTGACCTTGCGTGCGGGTAGTCGGGCGTATTCCAGGTGCTGCGTTTCGGTATTCCACCAGGGGATTTCGATTTCGGGCAGCAGAAATTCACCCGCCTTGCTGGGGATTAGGGCGATCTTTTCCTGACGCTTACCGAGCACGCCGTCCGGGTTGAGACTATCCTCTAGCGAGGGCTGGTCGGGATATTGCTTGAAGGCCTCGGGTAAGGCGGGTTGCAGTTCGGGTAACTGTCCGGAGGTGAGTCCACCGGCAATCAGCGCCAGGGTTCGTGTTATGGGTTCTCCCACCTTGAATTCAGGAGGTTCTTGGGACCAGGTCTCATAGAGTTGAATTTGATTTGCCGGCAGCCAGGTTCTTCCATTGAAAAGGTCTGGAATGGGTCTGGCGTTGAGTTGAATGGCCTTCGATCGTGCCCTTAGAATGCGCGGTTTGCTCTGAAAGGAGTCGAATAGAAAGCGCCGCCCCGTGCTGAGCTGTCCGGTAAACACCACGGGCTCTATCGTGATACTTCCACTGCTCTGGGGAAAAATCGCATACTTGCGTTCTACTACGAGATAAGGTCTGCCCTGATGATGGGTTTCGAAATTGATGTCATCGCCTAGTTTTTTAATAACCGCCTTCGCCCCTGATAGTTGCGGTTCGGTCAGACTCGAGTTTTGGGTATTGACCGCACGGTACAGGCGAATGGTATAGATCACCTGGGCCTGTACATAGGGCTCGCGTGGTTGGGCATCCAGTTCAAAAAAGACCTCTTCGGTGCTTTGACTCGTCGGCGGGGGCGCCGCATTTTTAACGGTAATGATCTTTGCCGGACTGAAATCCTTGCCAAATCTGATCGAAGGTATTTCCTGCTGACCGATATTTATAGCCATTAAATCAAGGGTCCAGCGGGTAAGTGCACGGTAGTTGCCATTGACCATGTTTATGCTGGTGCTCTGGCTGCGACCAAGGATCTCGAAGTTCTTCTCCAGAGGGGAAAAATCCGGGTTGGTGTTCACCGAGGCGTCGATCTCGAAATGGAGTTGAAAAAACTCATCGATGTGCACTACATCGCGGTCTACCGTCACTTTGACCGAGCCCAGGACGGCGTTCGCGCAAACCAGCAGTAGCAAGGCCGAAAAAATTCTATACAGAATGACTACCATGGCTGTGATTCCCGGTCGCTTGATTTGGAGCGTTGCTGATAGAGGTATTGGAACTTACGCCGCAGCAGTCCACCAGGGTCATCCGGGATACGGCGCAGCCACTGCTCAGTGGCCTGCTGAGAC